>NZ_LJHZ01000028.1:0-120629 GCF_001296055.1 Novosphingobium sp. AAP93 | reverse complement strand
GAGCGAAGTCGAGACACCTGGCGCCGCGCAAGGTGTCTCGACTTCGCTCGACACAAACGGGATGATTGGTCGGGTCATCAGACTTCGCTCGACACGAACGGGACTTCGGGGTTGTTCATCAGGCGTCGTCGGCTGGCGGCTCTTCCGCCTCGGCAGGGGGCGTGAAGCCGTCGTCATCGTCTGCAGCGGGCGCGGGTGGCTCGTCGTTGTTTCCGGCGATATCGTCGATATGCGCCATCTTGAGCTTGCCCTTGACCACTGCGAAGGCGAGCTTGCCTTCGACGAGCTCCAGCGCATCGCGGCCGAACTGTTCGAAGCGCCAGCCTTCGAGGATGGGGAGGCCCTTGCGCTGCCCGGCGGCGAGCGCTTCCAGATCGTCGCTGCGGGCCAGCAACCTTGCCGCAATATCAATCTCGCGGCTGCGGATCTTGAGCAGGAGCTTGAGGAGATCGGCCACCAGCGCGCCTTCCTTGCCCAGCGGCGCGCCGCGCGGGGCGCGCGGGGGCAGTTCGGCGTCGGTCATCGGCTTGGCATCGGCGATGGCCTGCATCAGCCGCTTGCCGATGTCGTTGTCTTTCCACCCCGCCGAAAGTCCGCGCACCTTGGCGAGCTCGTGCTGTTCGCGCGGCGGATGGCTGGCGAGATCGGCCAGCGTCTCGTCACGCATGATACGGCCGCGTGGGATATTCTTGTCCATCGCCTCGACCTCGCGCCAGGCGGCGATGGCCTTGAGGCGGCCGAGCACGGCGGGGCTGCGGCTGGGCGCGCGGATCTTCTGCCAGACCGCATCGGGATCCGAGCGGTAGTTCTCGGGATCGGCCAGTTTTTCCATCTCAGCATCGAGCCATTCGCCGCGCCCGGTCTTGATCAGCCGCTTGAGCATGCGCGGGAAGATCTTGGAGAGGTGGGTGACGTCGCCGATGGCATACTCGATCTGCCGTTCGGTGAGCGGGCGGCGCGACCAGTCGGTGAAGCGCGCACCCTTGTCGATGCTGAAGCCGAGCCAGCTTTCGACGAGGTTCGAATAGCCGATCTGCTCGGACTGGCTGATCGCCATCATCGCGATCTGGGTATCGAAGATCGGATGGGGTGTGCGTCCGGTTAGGTTGTAGATGATTTCCACGTCCTGCCCGCCGGCGTGGAAAACCTTGAGCACGTCCTCATTGTCGACGAGGAGTTCAAGCAGCGGGGCGAGATCGAGACCGGGTGCCAGCGGGTCGATCGCGGCGGCTTCCTTGTCGTCGGCAATCTGCACCAGGCACAGTTCCGGCCAGTACGTGTTCTCGCGCATGAATTCGGTATCGACCGTGATGAAATCGGCCTTGGACAGGCGCTCGCACAGCTCGGCGAGGGCCGGGGTCGTGGTGATCAGCGGATGTATCTTCATCGTGCTTTTCTATATGCGCGCCGGGCCGGACCCTCATGCCCGACCGGTGCTGGTGGTGACCCCGTCCGGGGCCTGCGGCTTGACAAATTCGCGGCCATCGCCTCTTGGCCGCATCCATTCCCTGCCCGAATGCTGGCCGGTTTGCCAGCCAAATTGGAACCTATCCTCATGCATCCATATCGTTCTCACACCTGCGGCGCGCTGGCACAGGCGGATGTCGGGCAGAACGTGCGTCTGTCGGGCTGGGTGCACCGCAAGCGCGACCATGGCGGCGTGCTGTTCATCGACTTGCGCGATCACTACGGGATCACCCAGATCGTGGCCGACAGCGACAGTGCGGCACTGGCCATTCTGGAGGCCGCGCGCACAGAAAGCGTGATCACCATCGACGGCGAAGTGAAGGCCCGCAGCGCGAGCACGATCAACCCCGCGCTCGCGACGGGCGAGATCGAAGTCTATGCGCGCGGCGCGACGGTGCTTTCGGCGGCGGAAGAACTGCCGATGCCGGTGGCGGGCGAGCAGGACTATCCCGAGGATATCCGCCTGCGCTATCGCTTCCTCGATCTGCGGCGCGAGACGCTGCATGCCAACATCATGATCAGGACCAAGGTGATCCGCGACATGCGCCGCCGCATGGAAGATGCGGGCTTCACCGAGTATTCGACGCCGATCCTCACCGCCTCGAGCCCCGAAGGCGCGCGCGACTTCCTCGTGCCGAGCCGCATCCATGCCGGCAAGTTCTATGCGCTGCCGCAGGCGCCGCAGCAGTACAAGCAGCTGCTGATGGTGGCGGGCTTCGACCGCTACTTCCAGATCGCGCCGTGCTTCCGCGACGAGGACCCGCGCGCCGACCGTCTGCCCGGCGAGTTCTACCAGCTCGATCTCGAGATGAGCTTCGTCACCCAGGAAGAAGTGTGGCAGACGATGGAGCCGGTGATCGGCGGCGTGTTCGAGACGTTCGCGAACGGCAAGCCGGTGACGCCTTCGGGCAGCTTCCCGCGCATCGCCTATGACGATGCCATGCTGAAGTATGGCTCGGACAAGCCGGATCTGCGCAATCCTCTGATCATCAGCGATGTGGCGAGCCACTTCACCACATCGGGCTTCGGCCTGTTCGAGAAGATCGTCGCGGGCGGCGGCACGGTGCGCGCGATCCCGGCGCCGGGGACCGCGGACAAGAGCCGCAAGTTCTTCGACGACATGAACGAATGGGCGCGCGGCGAAGGCCATGCGGGGCTCGGCTATGTGACCCGCAAGGGCGGCGAATTCGGCGGCCCGATTGCCAAGAACCACGGGCAGGAGGGCATGGAAGCGCTCTATGTCGCGCTCGGCCTTGGGCCCGACGATGGTCTGTTCTTTGCCGCGGGCAAGCCCGAGCAGGCTGCCAAGCTGGCGGGTGCTGCCCGCACGCGTGTTGCCGAGCAGCTTGGCCTGATCGACAAGGACCGGTTCGAACTGTGCTGGATCGTCGATTTCCCGTTCTACGAGTGGGACGAGGACGCCAAGAAGGTCGAGTTCGCGCACAACCCGTTCTCGATGCCGCAGGGCGGGATGGACGCGCTGACGAGCAAGGACCCGCTTTCGATCAAGGCGTTCCAGTACGACCTCGTTTGCAACGGCTACGAAATCGCCTCGGGTTCGATCCGCAACCAGTCGCCGGAACTGATGGTCAAGGCGTTCGAGCTGGTCGGCCTTTCCAAGGCGGATGTCGAGGAGCGCTTCGGCGGGCTCTACCGCGCTTTCCAGTATGGCGCTCCGCCGCACGGCGGCATGGCGGCGGGCGTGGACCGCATCGTCATGCTGGTCTGCGGCGCGCAGAACCTGCGCGAAATAACGCTGTTCCCGATGAACCAGCGCGCCGAGGACCTGCTGATGGGGGCGCCTTCGCCTGCGACCAACACGCAGCTGCGCGAGCTTCATCTGCGCACGGTGGAACCCTCGAAGGGCTGAGCGACTTGGGGCAAGTGGCGCAATCGCGCGGTTTGTCCACAAGTCTCACGGCTCGTCACGCATAACGCACACTTCGTCTGCATGGCTCCTATGCACTGGGCCACTTGCCAGCCTGCAATCGGGACATTAGGGCGAAGGCCGGATTTGATGATACCAACCCAGTTCCTTGAAGGGGCAAAAGAATGAGCGATACCGCCGACCGCGTGAAGAAGATCGTTGTCGAGCACCTCGGGGTAGAGGCCGACAAGGTCACCGAAGACGCGAGCTTCATCGACGATCTCGGTGCCGACAGCCTCGACATCGTCGAGCTGGTCATGGCCTTCGAAGAAGAATTCGGTGTCGAGATCCCCGACGACGCGGCCGAGAAGATCGCCACCGTGTCGGACGCGATCAAGTACATCGACGACAACAAGGGCTGATCCTTTCGGATTGCCCACCCGTCCGAACCTTCCCGTTATGAGCGCATTTTGCGGGCATGACGGGATCGTCGGTCGTCCCCCGGCCTTGATCCGCCGGGGCTTCGACAGGCTCGGCCCCGAAAGGGTCTGGGCCTGTTGTGCTTAAAGGTCCGTCCGCCCATATCGTGGCGGACGTTTCGGAGACTGCAATGCGCCGTGTCGTGATCACCGGACTTGGCCTCGTCACCCCGCTGGGCGGCGATGTCGAAACCACCTGGGCCAACCTTATCGCCGGCAAGTCTGGCGCGGGGCGGATCACCCGCTTCGATACGACGGGCCAGAAGTGCCTGATTGCCTGCGAGGTGAAACCGGCTGACCATCCGTGGGGCTTCGACGCGAACAAGCGCGTCGATCACAAGGTGCAGCGCCAGGTCGATCCGTTCATCGTCTATGGCATCGATGCCGCCGGACAGGCGCTCGAAGACGCCGGCCTGGCCGACATGGACGACGATCTCAAGATGCGCACGGGCTGCTCGATCGGTTCGGGCATCGGCGGTCTGCCGGGGATCGAGCACGAATCGATCGTGCTGCACGAGAAGGGCCCCGGCCGCGTCTCCCCGCACTTCGTCCATGGCCGCTTGATCAACCTGATCTCGGGCCAGGTCTCGATCAAGTACGGCCTGATGGGCCCCAACCACGCCGTCGTCACCGCTTGCTCGACCGGCGCGCACTCGATCGGCGACGCGGCGCGCATGATCCGCGACGGCGATGCCGATGTGATGCTGGCGGGCGGTTCGGAAAGCACGATCAACCCGCTCGGCGTCGCCGGCTTCGCACAGGCCCGCGCGCTCAACTGCAGCTTCAACGACCGTCCGGAAGAAGCGAGCCGCCCCTATGACAAGGACCGCGACGGCTTCGTGATGGGCGAGGGCGCGGGTGTCCTCGTTCTCGAGGAATACGAGCACGCCAAGGCGCGCGGCGCGAAGATCTATGCCGAAGTCGTGGGCTATGGCCTCTCGGGCGACGCCTACCATGTCACCGCGCCGCACCCCGAAGGCAAGGGTGCGGAACTGGCGATGCGCATGGCGCTGCGCAAGGCGGGGATGGAGCCGGGCGACATCGACTACGTGAACGCCCATGGCACCTCGACGATGGCCGACACGATCGAGCTCGGCGCGGTGAAGCGCGTGCTGGGCCCCGATCTTTCGGGGGCTTCGATGAGCAGCACGAAGTCCGCCATCGGCCACCTGCTCGGCGGTGCCGGCGCGGTCGAGGCGATCTTCTGCGTGCTGGCGATCCGCGACCAGATCGTGCCGCCTACGCTCAATCTCGACAACCCGGATGAAGGCACCGAAGGCGTCGATCTCGTGCCCAAGGTCGCCAAGAAGCGCGTGGTGCGTGCGGCGCTCAACAACTCGTTCGGCTTTGGCGGCACCAACGCCAGCGTGATCGTGAAGGCGATCTGAGCCCGCAGCGCAGGAGGCGGCGTCCGATGCGAAAGTCTGGCCGCCTCAGGATCATTGCGCTGGCCGTGCTGCTGGTGGTGGGCGCGTGGAGCGTCCACTTCCTCTACGGCTGGTACGGCAGCGGCCCGCTGGTCAAGGAGACCACATTCTCCGTGCCCGATGGTGCGACGCTGGCCGGCGTGGCGGAGAAGCTGGAGGCCGAAGGCATCGTCGCCTCGGCCAGCACGTTCCGCCTGCGGGCGCGTCTGCTGGGCGGGAGCGAGCCACTGAAGGCGGGTGAGTACTCGATCCCGGCGCATGCCAGCGGCTCGGCCGTGCTGGCGATCCTGCAGGGCGAGGGCGGCGAGGTACGGCGCATGGTCACCGTGCCCGAAGGCATGCCTTCGATCATGGTGCAGGAGCGCCTCGCCAAGGTCACGCTGCTGACTGGCGCGGTGCCGACGCTGGCGGAAGGCTCGGTCCTCCCGGATACCTACGCTTTCCAGCGCGGCGAGAGCCGCACCGCGGTCGCCATGCGCATGCAGCAGGCGATGGCGCGCGTGCTGGAGAAGCTCTGGGCCGAGCGCGCGAGCGATACCGTGGCGCGCAGCCCGGAAGAAGCCGTGATCCTCGCCTCGATCGTCGAGAAGGAGACGGGCAAGCCGTCCGAGCGGCGGATGGTGGCGGGGCTCTATTCCAACCGGTTGCGGCAGGGGATGATGCTCCAGGCCGATCCGACGATCATCTACCCGATCACCAAGGGCAAGCCGCTGGGGCGCCGCATCCGCCAGTCGGAGATCCAGGCGGTCAACGCCTACAATACCTACACGATGGTCGGCCTGCCCAAGGCGCCGATCACCAATCCGGGCAAGGCCTCGATCGAGGCAGTGCTGCACCCGGCAAAGACTAACGTGCTCTTCATGGTGGCCGACGGGAAGGGCGGCCACGTGTTCTCCGCGACGCTGCAAGAGCACAATGCCAACGTCGCCCGCTGGTTCGCGCTGCGCCGTGCGCGCGGGGAGCTATAGGGCGCGATGATGCGGGCGCCGCTGGTCGTGACGGCGGTGCTGCCCGCAGCGCTTCAGGGCAGGGCCGAGGGCCTGCGCCGCGCGCACTATCCGGCGGAGCGCAATCAGGTGCCGGCGCACGTCACGCTGCTGCGCGCGCTGCCGCCTTCGCTGGAGGCCGAGGCGCGCGGCCTGCTGGCGAGCCTTGCCGCCGAGATGCCGCCGGTACCGGCGACACTTGCCGGGGTTATGGACCTCGGAACGGGGACCGCCCTTGCCATCGACAGCCCCGCCATGCTCGACTTGCGCGCGCTGATCGCGGAACGCTTTCACGGCATGCTGACGCTGCAGGATCAAGGCGAACCGCGCCTCCACGTGACCGTGCAGAACAAGGTCCTGCGGGCGGAGGCCAAGGCGCTGCAAGCGGCGCTTGCCGTCACGTTCCGCGCGGAACGTTTCACCTTCGCAGGCCTTGCGATGCACCGCTGGCTGGGCGGGCCATGGGAGGATGCAGGCCGCTGGGCCTTCCGCGGCCGGGCGCGCTGAAATGACCCTGCAAAAGGCCTATTTCCCCGGTTGACCCCGCGCCAAGCCGCGCCTAATAGGCGCCCTCACGCCGCCCGGCCAGCCTGCCTGACCCCGCGCGGCAATCCCTTCGGGGCGGAGTAGCTCAGCCGGTTAGAGCAGCGGAATCATAATCCGCGTGTCGGGGGTTCGAGTCCCTCCTCCGCTACCATCCATATACGGCCGCATGGTTCTGCATGGCGCCGCAGACGTCCGGTCGATCGGCAGGAATGCTTGAGAATCCAGCGGATTTGGATGAGTTACCCGTCTGCAACGCACTGCATTCGTCCGCATGCAGCCAGCGGGCCATGGGGGTATTCTGGGGGTACTTTTCGCTACCCTCGTCCTTGTACGATACCCCCAACTCCAGAGCCCGGAAGTTTGTGCAATTATCGCGCAAAATCAGATGCCTGATCCGAGCGGACTTTGTCGGCATAGCGGCAGGCAGCGTTCGAAAAGTCCTTGTCTCCTGCGCTAATGTGGGTCCCGCAGTGGGAACCACTCAGCTGTAGCAAGCTCCAAATGCAATTCGACCTCCGGCCCATATTTGTAGTCATGCGAGGGCGCTTTCGACAACCATGGCATCCGACGACCAGATCAAGCCATTCAGCAGTTGCGGCGTGAAGACCCGTTCATGCTACGCCGTGGCGCTATCTGAAATTGCCGAAACGGCATAGGTGTGAGATGCAGCCTGCCCCCGGCAATTGGTAGGATGGCGAAGCAATGGCGAGGATTCTCAAGGCCATCATGGGCGGTGGCGCCGCAACGCTTGCAGCAGCCGCAGGGCTGGCTGCGTTCACCGCATGGAACGGCAAGCGCGCCGAAGAGCTGGTGCCACCCGATGGGCAGTTCGCCGATGTGAAGGGCGCTCGTCTGCACTACCTCGCCGTTGGGGAAGGACCACCGATCGTGCTGGTACACGGTCTTGGCGGCCAGCTGCGCAACTTCACGTATGCCTTGAGCGAACTTCTCTCGCCGCACCATCGGCTCATCCTGGTCGATCGGCCGGGATCGGGATATTCGACCTACCTTGATGACGGCCAGCGTGGTCTTGCTGCGCAGGCGAGGATGATTGTCGAGCTGATGGACCAGCTCGGGCTGGATCGGCCATTGGTGGTCGGACATTCGCTTGGTGGTGCGATTGCTCTGGCGATGGCGCTTGATAATCCCGGCAAGATTGGCGGCCTTGCGCTGCTCGCACCGCTCACCCAGCCCATTGAGACTATCCCGCAAGTGTTCAAGGCGCTTGATCTCAAGTCGCCCATTGCACGCTCGGTGCTGGCCTGGACGCTGGCAGCGCCCGGAGGGCGCCTCGGCGCAGATGCGGCGAATGCCCAGGTTTTCGGCCCCGAACCTTTCCCTGTCGATTTCGAAACGCGGGGCGGCGCGGCGCTGACCCTGCGCCCCGAGGCATTCGTCGCGGCTTGCGGCGATGTCGAGGCGGCGCGCGGAGAGATGGCGGGCATTGCCGCACGCTATGGCGAGCTGTCGATCCCGGTCGGGGTCATGTTCGCGAAAGGCGACCTCCTGCTGGATCCTTCCGTACACGGCCAGCCGACCGTTGCCGCGATTGAGGGTGCCGAACTCAAGCTGATCGAAGGTGGGCATATGTTTCCGCTCACACAGCCCCTGATCACTGCTGACTGGATCATGGAACGCGCCAAGACCTGACTTTGCATCACCCCAGGAACACCGGGGAGTGCGAAGTACATGTTGCCGATGTAAATTGCAGTAGCCGGCTCGACGCGGCCTATGCCGTTTTCAGGGCTGGTGTTGAAAGAGTGCTCGCCGACATTGCATGAAAAAGGCCCCCATTGCGCGCCTTTCGCCGTGCAACGGGAGCCATTCTTTGGCAGTTCTCAGTCAAGCTTGAGCCGCTTGGCTTGCTTTTCGAGCGTCTCTATTCCTTGCCGGAACGCTTCAGGTCATAAGCGCCGAGGCCGGGCTTGAAGGTCTTCTCGTCGATGAACTGCCGGGTGGCTTCCTTGCGGCCTTCGTTGTCGAACGAGTTGGCCGCCTCCTGGGTGCGGATCAGGTAGTCCTGTGCGTTGTCGTAGGTCATTTCGCGCACGCGGCTGATTGCCCACTTGGTGGCCCGCAGGGCCTGCGGGTTCTTGCCAAGCAGCACATTGGCGATTTCCGTAACGCGCGCCTTGAGCTGGTCCGCCGGCACCGCCTCGTTGACTAGGCCCCATTCGGCAGCCTTCTTCCCGTCGACGTTCTCCCCCATCATGCCGTGGTACATGGCGTTCCGGAAACCGGTGAGCTCTGCAATGACCTTGCTCGCGCCGCCACCGGGCAGAATGCCCCAGTTGATCTCCGAAAGCCCGAATTGGGCATCCTCTGCCGCGACCGCCAGATCGCAGGCAAAGAGCGGACCGTAGGCACCGCCGAAGCACCAGCCATTGATCATCGCGATGGTCGGCTTTTCGAACCAGCGAAGGCGCTCCCACCAGCTGTAGGCTTCCCGCTGGGCGCCCCGGATCGCACCGAGACCCTTCTCCTCGTTCTCGCGGAAGTATTCCTTCAGGTCCATGCCAGCGGACCATGACGTGCCTTCGCCGGTCAGCACCAGGACGCCGACATCGTCGCGGAATTCCAGATCTTCGATCACGCGCTTCATCTGGCGGTTGAGCTTGGGGCCCATGCAGTTCCGCTTCCCGGGACGCGCAAACGAAACCCATGCAATGCGATTTTCGACAACGCAGGTCACGGTATCTGCTTCGGCACGTTCCGACATGGCATTCCCTTTCATTTCTGTGTACGATGTTTATGATAAATCTAGGAAAAAATGCTATTAAACATAGCAATAAAGGTGCAGATGAAGCCCTCTCAAGCCATACTTGCCAGTCACGTGGGACTTACCGGATTACCGGGCTACGCGCTGCGCCGCGCGGCCAATGCCATGATGGCCGATCTCGCGGGACGCCTGGCCGACCTTGATCTGCGCATCTCGGACTCGGCGGTATTGCAGGTCGTCGGCGAAAAGACCGGCATGACATCAAGCGAAATCGGGACGATCCTCGAAATCCAGCGGGCCAACATGGTGCCGATCCTGGATCGGCTCGATGCCGCCGGATTGATTCGACGCGAGCCGATCGACCGCAAATCGCAGGCCATCGTGCTCACCGCGCGCGGGCGCGACATGCTGGCGGAAATTCGCTGCGTGGTGCAGAAGTTCGAGGACGACCTGATGGCACGCATTCCCGCGCGCCACCGGCCCCATTTTCTCCCGGCACTCCGCGCCCTGATGGACTGAGAAGCGTCCGAGCAGTTTGGATATGGCGACAGCATCGACCGGTCAGATCGGGAAGTGGCCAGGCTGGGTCTCGATCGTGACCCAGCGGGTTTCCGTGAAGCTGTCGATGCCCTGCTTGCTGCCGAAGCGGCCATAGCCCGAAGCACCGACGCCGCCGAAGGGCATCTGTGCTTCATCGTGAACCGTCGGCCCGTTGATGTGGCAGATGCCCGAGTGGATGCGCCGGGCAATGGTCAGGCCCTTGGCGATGTCCTTCGTGAACACGGCGGCAGACAGGCCGTACTGGGTGTCGTTGGCGAGTTCGACCGCATGATTGGCATCACGCGCCCGGATCACCGCCACCACCGGACCAAAGCTCTCGTCGCGGTAGAGGTTCATGGCGGACGTCACCCCGTCGACGACGGTTGCAGACATCACCACGCTGGTGCCCTTGCCGCCAGCGATCACGCGGGCACCCTTGGCTACGGCATCGTCGATCAGGCTGTTGACATGATCGATGGTCTTCCGATCGACCACGGCGCCAAGCGGCGTATTGCCTTCGCGCGGATCGCCGGCAAGCAGCGTTGCCGCCTTTGCCGCAAAGCGCTCTGCAAAGGCATCGGCCACCGCGTCGACCACGATGATCTGCTCCGTGCTCATGCAGATCTGGCCCTGGTTCATGAAGGCGCCGAACGCGGCCGCCTTCACCGCCTCGTCGAGATCGGCATCGTCGAGGACCAGCAGCGGTGCCTTGCCCCCCCATTTCGAGCGTGAACCGCTTGAGGCTCTCGACAGCAGTATGGCCGATTGCCTTCCCGGTTGCGGTCGATGCCGTGAACGAGACTTTGGCGATCAAGGGATGGGCCGCAAGCGCCTGCTGGTCACGACGGAACAGGGCCGCCTAGACGTTTCGCCCGGGCAGATCCTGCTGTTGCATCGGGGCATGCGTTTCCGCGTCGAGCTGCCAGACGGCGCCGCGCGCGGATACGTTTGCGAAAACCACGGGGCGTTGTTCCGACTTCCTGATCTCGGCCCGATCGGCGCGAATGAGGGGGCGCTGGAGACCCTGCCCAGATCATCGCTTGCCTCGATTACGGCGACCGAGAAGCCAGCCGCTCGGATTGAATGGAGGGCGCGTAGCCCGGCGAGACCGGCGCCTGCGATCAGAATATCAACAGCGGTGTGTATCTGGTTTTCGGGCGTCTACAATCAGATACCGATGCGGCGAAAAAAGTATCAACATATACGTTGATATTGCTCTTTCAGGGTTTGGTTCAGGGCCAGATTCCTGGGCGTTTCTGGTTAATTCAACACTTATGTTGACTAACGCGTCCTTGACCGATAGCCATGCTCCCCGCAGATCAGACCAATCGAGGATGTCGGCGATGCAATTTGAGGCCCGGAACGACGAAAGAGCTGAACGGCATCGCGACTGTCACCTTGAACCGGCCGCGCACCGGCAATGCTATCACGGTTCAGCTTCGCGACGAGTTTGATCGGGTGATAGTCAATCTCGATCATGACGAGAAGGCGCGTCTGCTCGTGATTAAGGCCGACGGTGCCTATTTTGGAACCGGTTATGCTCTCAAGGAATTCTGCGACAGCGCGATCAACGCGGTGCATCGCCGCCCGCAACGCCGCCCGCATCGCCGCCATCCATTCTTGTGGCGGCGCGATTTTCAGCTTTCACGCGAGCGGTGGATGCGCTTGTTTCGCCTGCGCCAGTGCACATTCGCTGTCGTTCATCGACGCTGCGCAGCGGGCTTTATGACAGGGCAGGTGCTTTATGTGGCCGGAGGGCCGCGCGGATGAAGGCTGCAACTGGAACTTCCGCGAGTGATCGCGTAGTCGGCGGTGCATGATGAAAGATGGCAAGCCGATGATGGCACACTCCGAAAGTGGTATTGGCAAGCGGCGCACGGCGGCGCGCGAGGATTCCAGCGTCTCGCATCAGCAACGCCGCAAGGAAATCAGCGAGGCGGCGATCCGGGTGTTCAACCGGATGGGCTTCCAGCGGGCGAGCATGACTGCCGTCGCAGCCGAACTCAATATCGACCGCGCTTCGCTCTATTACTACATTTCGTCGAAGGAGGAGCTGTTCGACGAGATCGTCCGCACCGTGGTCGAGCGCAACGTGGCACTGGCGCTGAAAATCCAGGCAAGCGACATGCGCCCGCGGCGCAAGCTCAGCGACCTGATCATCGCGCTCATGTCGTCCTACGGCGAGCACTATCCGCTGATGTATATCTACATCCGCGAAAACCTCAGCAATGTCAGCGACAAGCGCTCCGAATGGTCGCTCTACATGCGCGATCTCAACCGGCAGATGTCCGATGCGGTGATCGCGATCATCGAGCAGGGTTATGCCGACAAGTCGTTCCGCAATGTCGGTTCGCCCAAGGTTGTGGCCTATGGCGTGCTTGGCATCGTCGGGTGGACGCACCGCTGGTTCCGACCCGCGGAAAGCGATGTCAGCGCCGAGGAAATCGGCAAGATCTACGCAGAGATGGTGCTGGCTGGGCTGGAATCGCCCTATTGACGGCTACCGGCGTCCTGCACGGCAAGACGGCGGTCGTCACCGGCGCCGGGCAGGGGATCGGCCGGGCCAGTGCCGAACGCTTTTCGCGCGAGGGAGCGCGTGTGCTGGCGGTCGATATCAATGCGGCTGCCCTCGCATCGCTTGAAGCGGCCTGCGGGTGCGAACCATTTGCCTTTGATCTGACGGATGGCACAGCGATCGGAACCTTCGCGCGGGCGGCGGGCGCGGTGGACATCACGTTCCTCTGCGCGGGGACTGTGCCGTATGGCACAGTGCTCGATTGCAGCGATGCGGATTGGGAACACGCGTTCGACCTCAATGTCACTGCCATGTTCCGCATGATCCGCGCGCTGCTCCCGGCAATGATCGCGCAGGGAGGCGGGGCGATCATCACGATGTCCTCGGTCGCCAGTTCGGTGCGCGGGGTGCCGGACCGGTTTGCCTATGCCGCAACCAAGGCGGCGATCATCGGCATGACCAAGGCGCTGGCGGCAGACCACGCCGCACAAGGCATCCGCGCCAACGCGATCTGCCCCGGCACGATCGAGACACCAGCGCTCGAAGCGCGGATGCAGGCAATCGGTAACTATGCAGCGACCCGCGCGGCCTTTGCCGCGCGCCAGCCGCTCGGCCGGTTCGGCCAGGCTGACGAGATCGCCAGCCTTGCGCTCTATCTGGCGAGCGATGCGGCCCGTTTCACCACCGGGCAGTGCCACATAATCGACGGCGGCTGGTCGAATTGATGGCGTTCATGCTTGCATAATACCCACCAGTATGGTTTCTATCCAATGAGAATCTTGAGAGAGCTGCGGGGGCTTGTCCCGCTGGGGTGAGCGCTTTGGGCGATGTCGGTTCCTTCCTGGCGGGTGTGAAAGTCCTCGATCTTTCGCACTACATTTCAGGGCCGATCGCGAGCCAGATTCTGGCGGACATGGGTGCCGAAGTGGTGAAGATCGAGCCGCCAGCGGGCGACGGGATGCGCGATCTGGGGCCGCGTGATGCCGCTGGCGAGCCGGTGTTCTATGCCAGCCTCAACGCAGGCAAATCGCTGCGTCAGCTTGATCTCAAGTCCGCATCCGGGCGCAGTGCGCTGGAGGGCCTGCTGGCCGATGCCGATGTGCTGATCGAGGGCTTCCGCCCCGGTGTCATGGCGCGGCTCGGGTTTGATTACGCCGTGCTGGCGGCGCGCCATCCGGGGCTGATCTATTGCTCGATCAGCGGGTACGGCACCGAGGGACCGCTGGCCGAAGCGGCGGGCCATGATGGCAACTATCTGGCGCAAAGCGGCATTCTGGACCGCAATGGCCGCGACGCGCCGGTGTTCTTCGACCCGCCGATAGCGGACACCGCGGGCGCGCTCTATGCGGCGATTGCCATCCTCGGTGCGCTCAACGCGCGGCAGCGGACGGGTGAGGGGGCGCATATCGAGCTTGGCCTTGCCGATACGCTGATGCCGCTGCAGGCGATGCAAGTGGCCGAATGGGGTGCCAACTGCACCGTGCCAAAGCGGGGATCGACCTACCTCAACGGAGCGGCGGCCTACTACAACATCTACCCGACAGCTGATGGGCGCCATGTGATGCTGGGGCCGGTCGAGCCCCGCTTCTGGCGCAACTTCTGCGCGGCGGCAGATCGGCCGGACTGGACAGCGCGGCAGGGTGATCCGCTGCCCCAGACGAACCTGATTGCAGACGTCACCGCGTTCTTTGCCGGCCGCACCCTGAGCGAGATCGAGGCACAGTTCGCCAGTGCGGATTGCTGCCTTTCGCCCGTTCTCGATCTCGGCGAAGCACTTTCATCAGAGCAGGTGCGTGCACGCGGCCTCGTCCAGCGCCGCGATGGCGCACTGCAGACCTTGTTCCCCGCCACCTTCAACGGCCAGCGCACCGCCCTGCGTGCGCCGCTGCGCCGGGAACCGGATGCATGACGCGCGAACTGGATGTGGTTGTGGTCGGCGCCGGGTTCGCCGGGCTCTATGCGCTGCACAAGCTGCGCGGGCTGGGGTTTGCCGTCCACGCATTCGAGGCCGCTGACGATGTTGGTGGGGTGTGGCACTGGAACCGCTATCCCGGCGCGCGCTGCGATGTTGAAAGCCTGCAATACAGCTATTCGTTCGATGATCCGCTCCAGCAGGAATGGGTCTGGTCGGAGCGCTATGCGCAGCAGGGCGAGATCCTTGCCTACCTCGACCATGTGGCCGACCGGTTCACCTTGCGACCGCTGATTGCGTTCGGAACGCGGGTCACCTCGGCGCATTTCGATCCGGCGGCGGACCGCTGGCATGTGCATACGGATCGCGGCGATACGGTCACCGCGCGCTTCTGCGTCATGGCAAGCGGATCGCTCTCAGCCTCGCGCCTCCCGGATATTCCGGGGATCGAGACGTTCGCAGGGCAGGTCCTGCACACCGGGGCATGGCCGCGTGACGGCGTGGACTTTGCCGGCAAGTCCGTCGCAGTCATCGGCACGGGATCGTCGGGCGTGCAGGCCATTCCGCAGATCGCCCGCTCGGCAGAGCGGCTGGTCGTCCTCCAGCGCACGCCCAACTTCGTGGTGCCAGCGCGCAACCAGCCGCTGAGCGATGAGAAACAGGGCGCATGGAAGGCAGCCTACGGCGAATACCGGGCGAAGGCGCGGCAGGTCGGCACGCTCTATGATTTCAGCCAGACCCCGGCGCTGTCCGTCAGTGCCGAGGCGCGCGAGGCGGAATATCGCAGCCGGTGGGAGCTGGGCGGGGTCAACTTCGTCCATGCCTTCAGCGATATCATGACCGATCCGGCAGCCAACCAGACCGCCGCAGACTTTGTCCATGCCCGCATCCGCGAACTGGTTGCTGATCCGGAGACAGCGGAAATGCTGTGCCCGCGCGGCTATCCGCTGGGGGCCAAGCGCATCTGCGTCGGCTCGGACTACTACGAGACCTTCAACCGGCCCCACGTCACGCTGATCGATCTGCAGGCGAGGCCCGTCACGGCGATCGGCGGGTATGCCATCCACCTTGCCGACGCCGCGCTGCCGGTCGATGTGATCGTCTGCGCCACGGGCTATGACGCGCTGACCGGTGCCTTGGCGCAGATCGACATTCGCGGCCGCAGTGGCGCGGCGCTGAGCGCCAGATGGGCCGATGGTCCGCGCAATTATCTCGGCCTGATGACGGCGGATTTCCCCAACATGTTCATCGTGACCGGCCCCGGCAGCCCCTCGGTGCTGGTCAATATGGTCGTCGGCATCGAACAGCACATCGATTGGATCGCGGCGTGCATCGCGCATCTGGACCGCGCCGGTGCCACGCGGATCGAGCCTGAACCCGAGGCCGAAGCGGCGTGGGTCCAGCAGGTCAACGATGCAGCGGCTGAGACGCTCTTCGTGCAGGCGAACTCCTGGTATCTCGGGGCCAATATTCCCGGAAAACCCCGTGTTTTCATGCCCTTTGTTGGCGGCATCGGCCGCTACCGGGCGATTTGCGACGAAGTTGCGGCCAGCGGCTACGCCGGCTTTCGGATAACGAGTGGAGACTGACATGGCTTTACACCCCCAGTTGCAGGCGATCCTCGACGCCTCAGCCGGCATGCCGCCGATGGAGAGCGTCGCGCCGGCCGTGCTGCGCGCCAGTTACGAGGCGCTGACCGCCAAGGCACCGCGCCCGGATGTGGCCCATGTCGAAGACCGCATGATCCCCGGCCCGCGCGGCGAAATCCGCGTGCGCATCTATCGGCCCGATCTGGCAGACGGCCACGCGGTGATCACCTACTTCCACGGCAGCGCCTTCGTGATCTGCAGCATCGATACGCACGACGTGCTGTGCCGCCACCTTTGCCTGCAATCAGGTGCGGTCGTGGTCTCGGTCGACTACGGCCTCGCGCCCGAAGCCCCGTTCCCTGCCGGACCGGACGACAGCTTCGCGGCCACGCGTTGGGTGGCCGAACACGCCGCCAGCTTTGGCGGCGATCCGGCGCGTATTATCGTGGCGGGCGACAGCGCGGGGGCGACGATGGCAATCGTGACCGCGCTGCGCGCGCGCGATGCGGGCGGCCCCGCGATTGCCGCGCAGTTCCTGATCTACCCGGTGACCGACTATCCCGACGCACTGCCCGTTTCCTATGTCGAGCGCGGCGAGGACTGCGGGCTGACCGCCAATGCCATGCGCTGGGGCTGGGACCTCTATATCACCAACCCGGCCGACCGCGCGCATCCCCATGCCTCGCCGCTGCGCGCACCGGACCTCGCCGGTCTGCCGCCCGCCTATGTCATCACCGCCGAATACGATCTGCTGCGCGATGAGGGCAAAGCCTTTGCCGAGCGGCTGACCGCCGCCGGGGTGGATACCACGCTGGTCCATTATGACGACATGAACCACGGTTTCATGGGCATGGCCGGTTCGCTGGACCGCGCGGATGAAGCCATGGCGGCGGCCGGTGCCTGGCTGGCGGTGCAGGCATGAGCCGCCATTTCGCCATTGTCGGCGCAGGCGCGGGCGGGCTCTGCGCGGCGCGCTATCTGACCGCGCAGGGCATCGAGGTGACCCTGTTCGAGGCAGGATCGCAGGTCGGCGGGCTGTGGGTCTACAACAACGACAGCGGGATGAGCCCGGCCTACAAGTCGCTGCACATCAATTCCGAAGCCAAGGTCAGCAATCTGGCTGATTTTCCGTTTCCCGATGGTGCGCCGCTCTATCCCGATCATGCGGAAATGAGCCGCTATTTCGCGCGCTATGCCGATCATTTCGATCTGGCCCGCCGCATCCGCTTCAAGGCGCGCGTGAAGCAGATCACGCCGGTGGAGGGCACGTTCCGCATCGAACTGGAAGACGGAACCACCGAGACCTTCGACGGGGTCGTGGTCGCAAGCGGCCACCAGAGCGTGCCGCGCCACCCGCCACAGATTGATGGCTTTACCGGGCACTACGCCCACGCCCATGCCTACCGCGTGCCGGATCCCTATGCCGACCAGCGCGTGCTGGTGATCGGGCCGGGCAACAGCGGGGTCGATATCGCGGCCGATATCTGCACGGTTACCGCACATACGGTCCTCTCCGCCCGCTCGCCGGTGCTGATCATGCCGCGCATGATGTTCGGAGTACCCAATTCGCGCACGCTGCTGAAGCTGGAGCGGCCGTTCCTGCCGTGGAAGGTGCGCGTCTGGATCCGCACCACGCTGACGCGGATGTTCCATGGCCGCATGGAACAGTGGGGCTTCCGCACGCCGAAGACGCGGACGCACCCGATCAGCCATCCCACGCTGATTTCGCAGATTGCCTGGGGCAGGATCACGGTGAAACCGGGGATCACGGCGGTCAGCGGCAAGACCGTGCGGTTCAGCGATGGCAGCGAGGACCAGTTCGATGCGATCATCGCTGCAACGGGGTACACCACCGCCATTCCGTTTCTGCCGGAAGCCATCTCGCCGGTCGAGGAAGCGACGACCCATGTCGCGCTCTACAACCGCGTGGCGCATCCTAGCGTGCCGGGGCTGTTCTTCATCGGCTACTTCGATGTGACCGGGGGCAGCAATATCCGCATGATGGACGATCAGGCCGCCTATATCGCCGCCATGGCATCCGGCGCGATCCGGCGGCCGAGCGAGCAGGACATGCTCGCGGCGATCGAGACCGAACGCGCCTGGGCGCAGACCCAGTTTCCCGATAGCCCGCGCTATGGGCTGGAACTCGATCCGCGCCGCTATCGCAAGCGGCTGGCTCTGGACTATGCCGCCAATGGCGTTAAGCGACCGGTTTGAGATGGCTGAATTCGCGACGATCCGGGATGAAGTGACAGCGCTGAAGCGCGAACGCACGGTCGAGGCGGCGGCGCAGCTGTTTTACGACCGTGGCTACGAGAAAACGACGCTCGAGGCTGTCGCGGAGTCCATGGGCGTCACCAAGCCGTTCATCTACAACCATTTCAAATCGAAGGCCGAACTGCTCGCCGATATCTGCACACGCGGGGTCAGCGCCTCGCTCGTCGCGATGGAGGCCGCGCTGGCGGCGAACGTGTCGCCGACCGAAAAGCTCAGGATGCTCTCGCGCGGCTTCCTCACCGCCGTGCTCAGCAACCAGCGCTATATCGCGATCCTCACGCGCGAGGAAAAGAGCCTGGAGCCCGCCGATTTCGAGCGGCTCAGTGTGCTTCGGCGGGATTTTGACCGCAAATTGGTGGCGCTGCTGCAAGCCGGGGTCGATGCGGGCGAGTTCCATCTGAACGACCCCGATGTCGCGGCGCTGTCGATCGGCGGGCTCGTGAGCTGGGCCTATGTCTGGTACCGCCCGCATGGCCGCCTTTCACTGGAAGCGCTGGCCGATGAGGTTGCAAGCCTGATCCTCGCGATGGCCGGCGTGGTTGTGCCAGCCGGTCAGCGCTGATCTTTCTCTTACAAAGTAGGCGGGAGCAGCCCGCTGCGCAGGCGCGGTTCGGCAATCTTCAAGATACGGCGGCTGCGCTCTTCGAAATCAGTGGCGCGGATATCGGCGATGCCATGTTCGGTGACGATCACATCCACATCGCTCTGCAAGGAGGTGACATAGCCGCTGGCGATGCGGGGAACGATGCGGCTCACGTCGCCGCGCTCATTGGCTGAAGGCAAGGCGAGGATCGCGAGGCCGCCGGCCGAACGGCGCGCGGCGCGGAAATAGTCCGGCTGGCCGCTGGACGCCCCGACATAGCGGTCGCCAAGAAACTCGGCGTTGACCTGTCCGCGCAGGTCTACCTCGATGCCGGAATTGATCGCCATGAACGGGGAACCGGGGATCGGCACAACCAGGCGTTCGGGCAGCGCGAAACCAAGCAGATCGCTGCGGCCCAGCCAATCGTAAAGCGCGCCGCTGCCCACGGCGAGCGAGGCGAGGCAGGCATCCGGCGCACTGGTGTCGATGGCTCCGGCATCGACCAATGCCGGGAACCAGTCCCCCACCATGCCCGAGCGGAGCTTGAGCCCGCGCCGGTCGCGCAGCGCATGGGTAATCGCATCGGAAAGCTTGCCGATGCCGATCTGCACGGTTGCGCCATCGGGCACGAGTTTGGCCACTTCGCGCGCGATGCGGGTCTGCACTTCGCCCGCAGGCTCGGGCTGCACTTGCGGCAGCGGACAATCGCTTTCCCGCGCGATCACGATCTGGCTGCGATGGACGCGGCAGGAATTGCGGGTGATGGGAACGCGCGCATTGACCTCGACCACCACGACCCGTGCCAGATGTACTGCTTCCCACACATAGTCTGCGGCAAAGCCGAGGCTGTGATAGCCATCGGCGTCGGCGGGGGAGACCTGCAGCAGTACCACATCCACCGGCAAGGTGCGCGCGGCCAGCGCGGCGCTCAGCTGCGACATCGCAAAGGGGATGATCTTCGCGCGCCCATGCCGGGTCAGCGCACCCATCGTGCCCAGCCCGCAATAGGTCGTGATCCGCAGCGCGTCAGGCACGGTGCCCGTCCATGCCGGGTTCAGCGAGAAACCGCAGAAGACCGACACGTCAGCGATGTGTGCCGCTGCGGCAAACATGTCCTCGATCAGCCCGATCGGCTCGCTTGTCGCCTGACCCACGACCACGCGGTCGCCGGGGCGCAGGACTTCGGCAAGCAAGGATGCGGACAAGCGGCTCTCCTGCGGTCTAGCTGGAAGCGGACTGGACTTGCAGATGCGCGGGCAACTGGCCTGCGATGGTCAGCGTCATGCTGCCGGTGCCCTCGCTGGTTTCCCCGTTCAGGCTGGCCGCGATGGAGACGGGCTGGATGCGGTGCCAGTGGACCTTCTCGGTGCCGTCCGGCAGGATCACCTTGGCCGGGTGCGAGACGTCCCACACATCGGTTTCGAGCCAGGTTTCGCCGCGCCACGCGCCAAGCCCGCGCCCGTCGTTGAAGCCGCCGCTGTAGCCAATGCCCTGCATCGCGATGGAGGCGCCTTGCGCATCGAGTTCCAGCCGCAGTTCCCCGGCACCTTCCAACTGGGCCACGACAGCCGCGCGGCGGAAGCGGCGCGTGCCTTCGTGCAGATCAACCTCAAGCGCGATATGAGTCACATCGTGCGCCGTCTCGGTCTCGCGCAAGGTGAGCACGCCGGTGGTGTAGGGCGTATCGTCACCGCGACCGGAGAACAGCAGGCTGCCGCTCATCGCTGTGGTCGAGAAGAACAGGAAGGCCATGACGTGGCCCTTCTCGGAGAGCGGCAGCTTGGGGCCGGTGACCGGTTCCGGCACACCCATGCCGCGCCGCACGCCCCACGAATGGTCACGACAGGACCACCACTTGTCGATCTCGATGCGCTGGCCGTCAACCTCCAGATAGCCGCTGGCCACGCCGATCTGGTCGAAGCGGCGGTAGTCCTCGACCGTGCGGCTCTGCAGGCGGGTGTAGTGGGGATGCTCCTCGTGCGCGGGCTCCACGCCGTCCCAGCGGATGCGGCCGTGGAGCACGCCCTCGCTGGGCTCGATCACGATGTCGAGCGTCTGCAGGGCCTCGATGGGCGTGATGCGGATCGGACCGCAGACGGTCTCGACGCTGCCATTGAGCGAGCGCGACACACGCAGGTTGTACTGCTTGCCATCGACTATCATCACCGCCCCGGCATCGAGCACGTTCATGTTGCGATAGGCGCCCATCGTGATCTGGATCGCGACCCGTCCGTCACCCGAATAGATCGCGAACCAGTAGCGGTCGAAGAACCGGGGGTCGCTGGTCCAGACGTGATCGAATGTGGTCGGCAACTGGTGCCAGAGCGTATCGTCGAGCGCGGTGAGCATGGGTTTACGGTCTCAAGGTGGGCGTGGGGGCAGGCGAAGGGGCGGTCGGCACATAGCGCATGGGCACGCGCGAGGCGCGGGCGATCATGTGGTCCTGAATGGCTCTGTGCAGTTCGGCGGCGAGGTCCGCCGTGCAGGCGGCCTCCGCGAACAGGGCGCGCAGCACCCCGTTGCGCACGGTCTGGGCGGCGCTGTCATCGCCGTCCGGATCGCGGGCGCTCACAGCGGCGTCGATGCGCCCGGCCAGCTCCGGCGGCACCGCGCCGCGCAGTTTGTGCAGCAGGTCCTGCGTCGCCGCGTTGTCCCAGCGCAGGAAGCCCGGCACGGCGGGCAGGGCCTCGGTCACCATGCGCAGGTTCGCGATCAGGTTGTCCAGAATGGTGCGCGCGAAAGGCTCGGCCACGGCGGGCGCGACGACGGTTTCGAGAATGCGGCACGTGCCGAGCAGCTGCTCTTCGACCGATGGCCTCATGCCGCGCGCTCCATCATCTGCAGCATGGGGCGAAACAGCCACGAAGGGGTCTGGAACACGCGGTTGTAGCGGCCCGAGACGAACTCGTTCACCGCCGTCAGCTGGATGACCGAAAGCTTCCAGCACGAGAACACGTTCCACCAGGTGAGCGCCGCGTCATCCACTGCGCGGCCGGTCAGGCGGGTATAGGCCTCGACGATCTGCGCCCGTTCCCAGTGGCCGGGGATCTGGTGCTCGCGCCGCCGCACGGGATTGGTGATCCAGCCGAGGTCTTCGAGCGGATCGCCCAGATGCGCGGTTTCCCAATCGAGCTTGGCGGTGATCCGCGTCCCTTCGATCAGCGCGTTGCCCGGCTTGAAATCGCCGTGGACGAGGACAATGGCTTGGGCCAGCGGGGCCGTGCGGCGCATCCACGCTAGCACGTAGTCCAGCTCCGGATGGGGTTCGATCTGCACACGGCGATACTCCGCCTCCCATTCATCGAGCGCGATCTCGGCTGGCGAGCCTTCCGGCACGCCCAGGCTTGGCCCAAGGCCGCGCGCCTGCCAATCGGCGGCCTGAATATCGACAAGCAACTGCAGGAAGGCGTGGGCAAGCTCCAGCCGCTCTTCCAGCGGCCGCGCGCCATTCAGCACCATGTAGTCGCAGCTGCCTGCAACGCGCTCCATCACCAGCGAGGGCGCGCCAAGGAACTGCCCATCGGGATCCATCCAGAACACTGCCGGTGCTGCCACAGCGCTGCCTTCAAGCGCCTTCAGCACATCGAATTCACGGCGGCGCTCGGTCTTGAGCAGCGTGCCGCTGGCATCGCGCATCAGCATGAGGCGGTGGGCGTGGGGTCCTTGGACATCGGTCCAGCTGGCGTCGAACGACCAGTTCTCGCGGCTGAGGCCGCCAGCGGAGCGGGTGAGCCCGGTGAAGGCGATATCGCGGGCCGACGGGATGGCATGCCGCACAAGCTGCGCCAGCCCATCGGCCACCTGCCTTGCAGTCGTGTCCGTCTCAGGAGCGTCCGATGCCATGGGTTCAATAGATCGCCAGCGGGGTGATCGGGCTGCCGGTGCCGCCGACGATCGGCAGCGGCGCGGCCACGAACAGGAACTCGGGCACGCCAAGCGCGGCGAAGTCCTGCAGCACCAGCCCCTCAAGCAGCGGGATGCCATAATCGCGGATGAGGCGCTGGTGGACGGGGAAGGTCGTGCCTGCGGGAAACGGCATTGCCTCGATCGCATAGTTGTCCGCGCCGACGAGCGCGACGCCGGCCTCGGCCAGCCACAGCGCGGCCGCGACGTCGATGCCCGGTTCCTCGTTGAAATCGACAGTATGTGCAGGCTTGCCTGCCTGATTTTCCAGCCAACCGGTGCGGACCAGCACGGCATCGCCGCTCGCGGGCTCCACCCCGGCGCGGCTGGCCGCGGCCTTCAGTTCATCCACGCCGATCGAATAGCCGAACGGCAGCGGCGCATCGTGCAGCGCCGCCACATCCAGCAGCAGCCCGCGCGTGACGATGGGCGGCAGCTTTTCGACGCCGCATTTCTTCGCGCCGTGCGTGCTGATGGTGCCCGAGCCGGGGTGGCCATTGTAGAGCTGGTCCTCGGTCCACACGTGGCAGAGCGCATCGATGTGCGTGCCGATGTGGAGCGGCATGACCACGCTGTCGTCGGCAAACTGGAAGCCGTTGGCAACGCGTGCGCCTGCCGCATAATCCCCGCCGTCGCGGTCCATGAAATGGAGGAGACCGGTGCGGTTGCTCGGGACCGGGGTCTTCTTCGACAGCGGCTGCGCAAGGCTGACGACCCGGCCCTGCCGGACAAGGCCGGTGGCCGCCAGCACTTGCCGCGTGCCGACGAGATTGAGCGCGCCGACTTCGTCGGCCTCGCCCCAGCGGCCCCAGGCATCACGCGACATGGGCTGTGTCCTTCATGGTCAATGCGGCAGCTTCTGCCTTGAGCGGCTGGCGCTGCAGCTTTCCGGTAGAGGTGGCGGGAAGATCGCGGCGGAACACGATCCGGTCGGGCACCTTGTAGGTGGAGGCAAGCGCGCGGGCGTGCGCGATGATTTCCGCTTCGGTTACGGGCTGGGCTGAAACCACGAATGCCACGATGATCTCGCCGCGCGCGGCGTCGGGCGCGCCGACCACGGAGACTTGCGCAACAGCCGGATGCTGCAGCAGCACGTCCTCGACTTCGGCGGGGGAGACATTGATCCCGGCGCGCTTGATCATCTCGGTCGCGCGGCCAAGGAAGACGAGGTCTCCGGTCTCGCTCAGCTGGCCAAGATCGCCGGTGCGGTACCACCCGTCGTCCGTGAAGGCCGCCGCGTTGTGGCTGGCGCTCTGGCCGCCATAGCCCGCCATCAGATAGCCGGTCACCTCGATCAGCCCGGGCTGGCCGGGCGCGGCCTCAACGCCGGTGTCGGCGTCGATGAAGCGCAGGCTGACACCGGGCAGCGGCGGGCCCTGGCAGGCAGCGCGGCGCTCCAGCGGCCAATCCCACGGCGTGACGCAGCAGTTGCCGCAGGTCTCGCTCGATCCGTAGACGTTGCAGATATGCGCCGCGCCCAGCGCCGCGGCCGCCGCGATCACATCTTGCGGGCTGCCGATGGTGAGCCCGGTCCTGAGGCTTGCGGTGCGGGCCGGGGCAAAGTCCGGGTGCGCGACCAGGGCGGTGGTCATGGTCGGCAAAGTGTAGATCGCCGTGCACTGGTGCTGCTCGATCAGCGCCAGCGCGCCGCCCGGCTCGAACCGGTCCTGCAGGATGATCGCCGCGCCGTGGCTCATGGCGGCGGGGAGCGCATTGGCCGAGCCATAGGCCCAGAACAGCGGGACCGGGACAAACACCCGGTCGTCCGGCCCGAGGCCCATGCGCTCGCCGATGTTGAAACCGTTTTCGATCAGCGCGCCGTGCGCGAGACGGACGGCCTTGGGTTTGCTGGTCGAGCCCGAGGTGTAGAGGATGAGCGCGTCGTCCGCCGGATCCGGCCCATCGCCGGGCGGCAGAGCGGACTTGGCGGTGCAGAACCCACCAAAGGTGCGCCATCCCGCGCCGGGCGCGGTGGGGGCCATGGCAACAAGCAGGCGCAGCGCGGGCAGGCGCGCGCTGACCCATTCCTCCTGCTCGAAAGCCTCCGGCACCAGCGTGTGGAGCGCCGCGAAGAAATCTTCCTTGCCGGACGATGGCATCGCGAACAGCACCGAGACACCGCCGTCGTTCAGAATGAACTCCAGTTCGGCCGGCTTGGACCACGTGCTGATCGGCACGGCGACTGCGCCCGCCGCGCTCGCGCCGAAAAAGATTTCCAGCCATTCGATCCGGTTCGACAGGAGCACACCGACTCGGTCGCCGCGCTGAACGCCTGCGGCCTTGAGTGCGTTCGTCACCGCAAGCGCGCGCTGCGCCAGCGCGGCATAAGTGACCGTCACGTCGCCATCGATGACCGCGCACCGCTGCGGCGCTGTGGCCGCCAGTTCGCGCAGGAGCTCCGGGAAAGTACGGCTGAGCGGCGGTTGCATGTCAGCCCGCGCGCGCCATGGCAAAGCCGCGATAGCCATCGGCTGCAATGTCGTTGCAGATGCCGGTGTAGACGCCCAGCCCGCCGACATAGGGCAGCATCACGCGCGGCTTGCCGGGGATGTTGGCGCCCATATACCAGCTGTTGGCCTGCACATGCAGCGTCGCCTCGGCCACCTCGCGCACGTGGTTCACCCAGTCTTCTTCGGCCTTGGGCTCGGCCTCGATGGTCGTGGCGGCGTTGCGGGCCATGTAGGTCAGGCAATCGCCGACCCATTCGACATGCTGCTCGATCGCCATGACCACATTGGTCAGGATCGAGGGGCTGCCGGGGCCGGTGATCGTGAACAGGTTGGGAAAACCCGCGACCATCAGGCCAAGATAGGTCTTGGGCCCGTCCTGCCACTTCTCGGCCAGCGAGACGCCGCCGCGCCCGCGAATGTCGATGCGGGTGAGCGCGCCGGTCACCGCATCATAGCCGGTTGCAAACACGATGCTGTCCACCGCGTAGTGGCCGCCGGAGGTTTCGATCCCCGCCTGAGTGATGCGGGTGATCGGGGTTTCGCGCGCATCGACCAGCGTCACGTTTTCGCGGTTGAACGTGGCGTAATAGTCGGTGTCGACGCAGATGCGCTTGGTGCCGATGGCATGGTCGGTGGGGGTGAGCTTCGCTGCGATGGCCGGGTCTTTCACGATCTCCCGGATTTTGCCGCGCACATAGTCCGCCGCGAGATCGTTGGCGGCCCGGTCCTTGAACAGGTCGTTGAAGGCATGAGTGAAATTGGCACCGCCGCGCGCCCAGCGCGCATCGAACTCGCGCTGGCGTTCCTCCTCGCTCACCTCAAACGCGCCGCGCTGGCCATATTCGTAGAGCGCGCCTGATTTGGTCGCCTTGGCCTTGGCCCGCAGCTGCGCTGCATCGCGCTTCCAGGCATCCTGCACGTGATCAGGCAGCGGGTGGTTCCAGGCCGGAATGCTGAAATTGGGCGTGCGCTGGAATACGAACAGGCGCTTGGCCTGCTGCGCGACCATCGGCGTGACCTGGATGCCCGAGGACCCCGTACCGATCACGGCAACGGTCTGGCCGGTGAAATCGACCGGCTCGTGCGGCCAGTGACCGGTGTGATACCAGGTGCCGGCAAAGTCATCGAGGCCCGCAAAGTCGGGCTTGCGCGGGGCGGAGAGCGCGCCTGAGGCCATGATGCAGAAGCGCGCGGTGACGGCCTCGCCGGCTTCCGTCTCGACGCGCCAGAGGTTTGCAGGCTCGTTGTAGTGCGCCGAGGCAACACGGGTGTTGAACCGGATGTCACGGCGCAGGTCGAACCGGTCGGCCACGTGCTCGATATAACGCAGGATCTCGGCCTGCGCGGGATAGCGCTCGGTCCAGACCCATTCGCGCTGCAGCGCCTCGTCGAACGAGTACGAATATTCGAGGCTGTAAACGTCGCAGCGCGCGCCGGGATAGCGGTTCCAGAACCATGTGCCGCCGACCCCGCTGCCCGCTTCGAAGGCAAGGACCGAAAGGCCGAGGCTGCGCAGCTTGTGGATCATGTAGAGCCCGGCAAAGCCCGCGCCCACCACGACGGCATCGTAGTCTGCCTTGATCGCGGCGCTGGCAGGCTCGGACATCAGTGAGATCCCTTTCATCAATTCTTCCGGCGCTGCTTGGGCCGCATTTTGCGCTCGACACAAGGTCGAATCAACACATATGTTGAAACATAGAAAACCCGTTGGATTAAATCAATACCAACTGGTAAGGTGATGGGCATGGATGATCTGAAAGACAAGGTGGCGCTGGTGACCGGGGCGGGTGCGGGCATTGGCCGGGCCATTGCGCTGCGGTTGGCGATGAACGGCGCGAATGTCGGCCTGTTCGATACGAATGCCGCAAGTGCCGCCGCCACGGCCGAGGTGATCACCGCACTTGGGCAGCGGGCCGTGGTCGCCGCCGGTGACGTCTCAAACCGCGCCGACGTGATTGACGGGCTTGAGGCAATCGTGAGCGAACTGGGTCCGGTCGATGTCCTTGTGAACAACGCCGGGATCCTGCGCACGGCTGCGTTCCTCGATGTGAGCGAGGAGGAGTGGCGGCGCATGTTCGCGATCAATCTCGACGGGGTGTTTCATTGCTCGCAGGCGGTGCTGCCCGCCATGGTGGCGCGCCGCAGCGGCGCCATCGTCAACGTCTCGTCGTGGACCGGCAAGAAAGGCGTGCCCAACCACGCGGCCTATGGCGCCACCAAGGCCGCGATCATCAACCTCACGCAAAGCCTTGCGGGCGAATTTGGCAGTTCGGGCATCCGCATCAACGCGGTGTGCCCGGGCATCATCGTCGATACCGAAATGCGCGCGGAAGCCGAGGAAATGAACCGCGCGCAGGGTCTGCCGGATGTCGCCACACGGGTTCAGGCGATCCCGCTGCGCCGCGCCGGAACCCCCGGTGAAATTGCCGAACTCGTCGCCTTCCTGGCTTCGGACCGCGCCGCCTACATGACCGGACAGGCGATCAACGTCACCGGTGGACACTGGATGAACTAAGGAACCCATGATGATCCTGATCAGCGCCACACCCAGCCCGTTTGCGCGCAAGGTGCGCATCGCCCTCATGGAAAAGGGCGTGCCCTTCACCCTGCAAAACGAGGTGCCCTGGCACGCCGACACCCAGACATCGCGCTACAACCCGCTGGAGCAGCTGCCGGTGCTGATCCCCGATGATGCGGACCCGGTGTTCGAATCCTCGCACATCATGGAATGGATCGAGTGGCGTTATCCCACGCCGCCGATGCTGCCCGATGCGCCCGAGGCGGCGTTGGAGGCCAAGCAGGTGCAGGTGATCGCCGAAGGCGTGCTCGATGCGACCGTGCTGCTGTTCTGGGAAATGCAGCGGCCCCAGCCCAGCGCGGAATGGGCCCAGCGGCAGTTGCGCAAGGTCAAGGGCGGGCTGACCGAACTCAATCGCCGGGTGGGCGCGCGCGACTACATTGTCGGAGACCGCTTCGGGCTGGCCGACATCGCGGTGATCGCGCTGCTCGGCAATCAGGATATCGTGATCGAGACCGGCATGATCCCGCTCTGGCAGGCCTACGCGCCGGACATGGCGCCCTGGCACGAGCTTTACCCCAATCTCGCGCGGTTCGAGGCCTTCCACCGCGACCGCCCCTCGGTGCGCGCGACGGCTCCGGTGATGTTCGCGCTGAAGGAGAAGATCGTCTGAACTAGTCCTCGAAGATCGCCACCGCCCTCGTCCACCCGGCCGAGGCGGCGCGGATCTTCATCGGGAAGCAGGCGATGGTGAAGCCGGTGGGGGGCAGCACTTCGAGATTGTGCAGCTTTTCGAGGTGGCAGTAGCCGATATCGCGGCCTGCCTTGTGGCCTTCCCAAATGAGCCCCGCGTTGCCTGTCGCCTCATAGGCCTCGCGCGTGTGGACGAACGGCGCGTCCCAGCTCCAGCCGTCGGTGCCGGTCAGCCGCACGCCGCGTTCGAGCAGGTACATCGTGGCATCGTAGCCCATGCCGCAGCCCGCTGTGACATAGTCGTCCTGCCCGTAGCGCTTGCCCGCAGCCGTGTTGACCACGACGATTTCGAGCGGCGACAGCGTGTGGCCGATGCGCGCCAGTTCGGCCTCGACATCGGCGGCCGTCACCACATAACCATCGGGCAGGGCGGTGAAATCCAGCTTCACGCCGGGCTGGAAGCACCAGTCGAGCGGCACTTCGTCGATGGTGATCGCGCGCTCGCCCCCATCCTTCAAATTGCCATTCATCGTGGAGGCGAAGTGGTAGGGCGCATCGAGGTGCGTGCCGTTGTGCGTGATGAGCTCGATCTTCTCGATCGCCCATGCCTCGCCATCGGGCAGGTCTTCGGGCTGCAGGCCGGGAAAGAAGCCGACCAGATCGGGGATCGAGGTCTTGTGGTCGATATAGTCGATCTTCGGCCGGTAGGGCGGCGGATCGGAAATCACGTCGTTTTCGAGGTAGATCGAGAGGTCTACAATCGTGCGTGCCATGCCCTAGAACTCCACCCTGTCGCCGCCCTTGAGGCCCAGCATCGCGCGGGCTTCGGAGGGCGTGGCCGGTTCATGGCCCATCTCGCGGATGATCCGCACGATCTTTTCCACCTGCTGCGCGTTCGAGGCGGCCAGTACTCCGCGTTCGATGAACAGACTGTCCTCCAGTCCTACCCGGACATTGCCGCCCATCAGCGCGGCCTGCGTCAGGAACGGCATCTGGTGGCGCCCGGCGGCGAGCACCGACCACTGGAAGTTGTCGCGGCCGAACAGCCGATCGGCGGTGGATTTCATGAACATCAGGTTTTCGAGATCGGGGCCGATGCCGCCCAGAATCCCGAAGATCATCTGGATGAAGAACGGCGGCTTCACCAGGCCCCGGTCCACGAAATGCGCGAGGTTGTAGAGGTGGCTGACATCATAGCACTCGTGCTCGAACTTGGTGCCAGCCTCGCCCATCACCTCAAGGATCGCGGCTATATCGCGGAAAGTGTTGCGGAAGATGAAGTCGTCGGAGCCGGTGATATAGGGCTCCTCCCAATCGTGCTTCCATTCGGAGATGCGCGCCGCCGCGCCGAAGAACGCGAAGTTCATCGAGCCCATGTTGAGCGAGCACATCTCGGGCTTGAACTGCACCGCTGCCTTCAGCCGCTCGGCCAGCGGCATCGTGGCGGAACCACCGGTGGTGATGTTCACCACGGCATCGGTCTGCTGCTTGATGACCGAGAGGAACTGCGCGTAGATCGCCGGGTCGCCGGTCGGCTGGCCATTGGCGGGATTGCGCGCGTGAAGGTGCAGGATGGCCGCGCCCGCCTCCGCCGCCGCGATGGACTGCTCGGCGATTTCGGACGGCGTGCAGGGCAGGGCGTCCGACATCGTCGGGGTGTGCGCGCCGCCGGTTACGGCGCACGTGATGATGACCTTGCTCATCGCGGCGGCATCAGTGCGCGGTTGAGACCGAGCCGGTCGGCGGTGACTTGAACGTGCACGATCTGGTCTCCTTGCGTATCGAACAGGCCTGCCAGCGCGAGAGTCACCGGCTGGCCGATCTGCGCGGCATCGATATCGTCGAACCCGCCGCGATAGGTGCCGGTGCAGGTGAGGTGAAAGGCCCCGCGCGGCCCGGCGGAGAAGAGCTGGTCGACAGTGATGGCTTCGATGGCGACGAGATCGGCAAAGCGCGGGCCTTCGGCGCTGATCTCGTCGATCATGGCGCTGCTCGCCCAGCTGGCGGGGTTCGTCAGCCATGCCTCGGCAAGGGCTTCCACCGCCGCATCAGGAGCCTCGCAAGGCGCGTCCCACGGGGCGGGGTGCGGCGCGCGGATTTGATCGCACGTGCTGTCGGCGAGCTGGCGCTTGCGGGCGTAGTAGTCCTCTTCGGCCCAGCCCCGGTGCAGCCGCCCGTTCTTGATGCGGAACAGCGTGACCCCGCCCCAGGTCGAAAGCCGCCCGCCATGGCGGATCGACGCGCCATGCTCGGTAAAGCGCATCGCGATCGCATCGGGGCCGATCACCGTATCGTGGACGGTGACGCAGAGCCCGGGAAACTGGTCGAGCTGCGCGGCCGTCGCCGGCAAGTAGGTGTCATCGCGGCCAGCGAGCAGGAAGCCGCCGATGCTCAGCGCATAGTCAGGCTCCATGATCGTCTCGACCGCCGCGACATTGTGGCAGGTGAGGAAATCGACGGCAAAGCCGCGCAGCAGGCGCGCGGAGGGACTGAGGGTCATGCTTGTTCTTCCAGCCAGCGCGGATCGCGCATCTCTTTCTTGAGGATCTTGCCCGAGGCGTTCTGCGGCAGCGCGGCCACGAACGCGATGGCAGTCGGGCACTTGTAGTGCGCGAGGCGGGCGCGGGTGAACGCGATGAGCTCCACCTCGCTCGGCGTGGTGCCCGCCCGCGCGACGACGAAAGCCTTGGGCGTCTCGCCCCAGCGTTCATGCGGCACGCCGATGACAGCGACCGCCGCCACCGCCGGGTGATCGTAAAGCACGTTCTCGATCTCGGTCGGGTAGATGTTCTCTCCGCCGGAGACGATCATGTCCTTGAAGCGGTCGTGGATGTAGATGTAGCCGTCGGCATCCTGCCAGGCGGCGTCGCCGGTGCACATCCAGCCATCTGTCGTGATCGTCTTCGCGGTTTCCGCAGGCTTGTTCCAGTAGCCGAGCATGATCGCCTCGGATCGGATGCGGATCTCGCCAACCTCGCCTGTCGCCACCGGCTCGCCTGTCGCCGGATTGACCAGCGCAAACTCGTTCCACGGCATCGGCCGCCCGCAGGACCGCAGCCGGTGCGCAAGCGGCCCGCCCGGATCATGGTCCTCAGGGGGCATCATGATCACCGTACCGGCGGTTTCGGTCATGCCGTAGGTGTTCATGAAGCCGCAGCCGAGCACCGCGATCGCGCGCTTGAGCACGGCCTCGCCAATCGGCGCGCCGCCATAGACGATGCGGTTGATGCTCGATATGTCCATCCCGGCCACGCCCGGCACTTCGAGCAGCATCTGGATCACGGTGGGCACAAAGAAGCCGTGGGTGACGCGGTAGGTTGCTATCGCCGCGACGATTTCGGTCGGCACGACCTGCTGCATCAGCACGGTGTGGCCGCCCTGGCTCAGCGCGGTCAGGCCATAGCCGATCCCCCCGATATGGAAGAGCGGGCTGGCCACCAGATTGACGCTGCCGCCCGTCATGTCCCACAATTCGTGGGCCATCCGCGCCAGAAACGAGAGGTTGCGGTGGCTGAGCACCACGCCCTTGGGCAGGCCGGTCGTGCCGGAGGTATAGAGGATCAGCAGCGGGCTATCTGTCGTCGGCAGGGTGCCCGGATCCGCGCTGCTGGCGGCATCGCGCCATGTGGGATAGTCTGCAAGCAGGATCGTGGCGGGCGGCGATGGCGTTTCAGCCAGCAGGCCCTGCAAGGTTTCCTCGACGATCAGCAGCGAAGGCGTGCTGTCGCCCAGAATGCCCGCAATCTCGCGCGGGGCCAGCCGCCAGTTGATCGGCAGGCAGATCGCCCCCGCCTTGGCGCAGCCGAAGAACAGCTCGAACTGCGCCGTCCCGTTGCGCGCGATGATCGCGACGCGGTCGCCAGCCTGCACGCCCTGCGCCGCCAGCGCGTTTGCCACCCGGCTGGCCCGCGCGTCAAATGTGGCGAATCCCTGCGTCTCGTCCCCGCATGTCAGGCACGGGGCATCGGGGGCTTGCGCGGCATGCCGGCGCAGCAGGGTCAGCAGGTTGGTTTCCACGGGGATCGGCAGCTTTTCGTCAGTAGCTCTTCGGCAAGCCCAGGCTGTGCGTCGAGACATAGTTGAGGATCATCTCGCGGCTCACCGGCGCGGTGCGGTGCAGGCGCGCGATGAACCACAGATCCGACAGACCATACTCGTTCGAAAGGCCGTTGCCACCGTGGACCTGGATGGCCTGATCGAGCGCCTTGAGCGAGGCTTCGGCGGCAGCGAACTTGGCCATGTTGGCGGTTTCGGCGGCGTCTTCCCCGCCGTCGCAAAGCTGCGCGGCGCGGGCATTGAGCAGGCGCGCGGCCTGCACGTTGATATAGGCCTCGGCCAGCGGGTGCGCCACGCCCTGATGCGCGCCGATCGGCGTGCTCCACACAGAGCGGTCCTTGGCATATTGCGCGGCCTGCGAAATGGCGAAGCGCGAGATGCCGTTGTTGATCGCGGCAGCCGCGATGCGTTCAGGATTGAGGCCGGAGAACACCTGCTTGAGGCCAGCGCCCGGCTGTCCGATCAAGGCATCGCCGGGGATCTCGACATTGTCGAAGAATACCGAGAACTGCTTTTCGGACGTGCGCAGCGCGGCGTCGATGCGGGTCATCGAAATGCCCGGCGTGCTGGTGGGCACGATGAACAGCGAAAGGCCCTGCTTCGAGCCATCGGTCACCGGCACGCCGTCACGCGCCACGACCATGACGGCATCGGACTGGTCGATGTCCGAGGTCCAGTACTTGGCGCCGTTGATCACCCAGCCGTTGCCTTTGCGCACGGCATGGGTCGTCACCTTGTGCGTGTTCGAACCGGCGTTGGGTTCGGTGATCGCGAAGCACATCTTGCGCTTGCCGCTGGCGATGCCGGGCAGCCATTCCTGCTTCAGTGCCTCACTTCCGCAGCCCGCGATGATCGGCGCGGTGATCGAGGAGATGACCATCGACAGGATCGGGCAGCCGTGCGCCGCGGTTTCCTCGATGCAGATGTTCAGTTCGGCAAGACCGCCGCCGCCGCCGCCGTAGGCTTCGGACACGTGGACCCCAAGAAACCCGGCCTCGCCCAGCGCCGACCACAGTGCTTCAGGCTGCTCGCCCTTGTTGACGACGTCCTGGAAATACTTCCGGCCAAACTTGCCGACGAGTTTGCTGACGCTGTCGCGCAGATCGCGATGATGGTCTGCGGTATCGCACAAGGTTGTTTGGAAAAGATCAGACGACATTGGAAATGCTCCAGGTACTAGAATGGTTTACTGCGGCCAGGTGAAGAAGCCCTGGCCCGATTTGGCGCCGAGTTTGCCTGCGGCGACCATGTCGATGAGGATCTGCGGCGGCGCGAAGCGCGGCCCGTGCGCGGCCTCCAGCGTGCGCGCGATATCGAGCCGGACGTCGATGCCGACGATGTCGCTGAGCCGCAGCGGGCCGACCGGGTGGCGATAGGCAACCACGGCTGCCCGATCGATATCCTCGGCTGAAGCGACACCCGATTCGAGCATGCGCATGGCCTCGAGGCTGGCGATCAGATCGAGCCGGCTGGTGGCAAAACCGGGCACATCGCGCACGGTCAGCGATTGCTTGCCGATGGCGGTCACATAGGCACGGGCCGCTTCCAGCGTCTCGGGCAGGGTCTTCGCGCCTTCGACCAGTTCGACCAGATGGATCGACCAGACCGGATTGAAGAAATGCATGCCGAGGAAGATGCCCGGATCGGGCAGGGCCTGCGCCAGCCGGTCGATCGACATCGCGCTGGTGTTGCTGCCGATGAGCCTGGGCGCGCGGCGAGCAATCCGCGCCAGAATGTCGAGCTTCAGCTCCAGCCGTTCGGGCACGGTCTCGATCACGAGATCGAGGCCCTCCGGCAGCGCATCCACATTGGCAATCCGCGTGATCCGGCTTTCGAGCGCGGCCGCGCCTGCCGGATCGAGCTTGCCGCGCGTGATGGCGGAAGCGGCGGTCTTGCTGATCGTGTCGCGCAGTCCCGCCGCGCGCGCATCATCGGGTTCGACGACCGTGACATGCGCGCCGGCCATGGCGCTGACATAGACGATCCCGACGCCCATCGTGCCGCCGCCGACCACGGCGATCTGCTGGTTTGCCAAAGCTTCGTTCATCGTCCGGTCCATTGTGCGGGGCGTTTTTCGGCAAAGGCGCGCGCGCCCTCGGCTGCGTCGTCAGAGGCCAGCACGCCGTCGACGAGCGGGCGCTGGCGGTCCCAGATCTCGGCTTCGGGCCACTCGCGCGATTCGCGGATGATGCGCTTGGTCATCGCCGTGCTGAGCGGCGCGTTGGCGGTGATGGCTTCTGCGAGCGCCAGTGCGCCATCGAGCGCGCCGCCTTCGGGGGTGATCCGATTGACGAGGCCCCAGCGGTGCGCCGTGGCAGCATCCATGCGCGCGCCGGTCAGCGCATATTCCAGCGCAATCGCCTCGGGAATGCGGCGCGGCAGCCGCACCAGCCCGCCCGAACCCGCGACAAGGCCGCGCGCCACTTCGGGGAGGCCGAACCACGCGGTTTCAGCGGCCACGATCATGTCGCAGGCCAGCGCCAGTTCGCACCCGCCCGCCAGTGCAAAGCCTTCGACGGCGGCGATGACAGGCTTTTTCGGCGGCGCTTCGGTGATCCCGGCAAAGCCCCGGCCTTCCAGCTCGGGCCGTTCGCCATCGGCAAAGGCCTTGAGATCCATGCCCGCGCAAAACGAGCTGCCGCGCCCGGTGATCACGCCCACGCGCAAGTCCGGATCGGCATCGAGCTGGTCGAGCGCGCCCGCGATGGCGAGCGAGACCGCATGGGTCACCGCATTGCGCTGCTGCGGGCGGTTGATCGCGATAACGAGGACCGCGCCGTGCTGCTCGATCTGAACGGGGCTGTCCATGGCTCAGGCCGCCCCTGTTGCTGCGGGCAGGGCTGCTTTGGCCTTGCCGAGGCGGTATTCGCCAAGGTCGGCGGCAGCGGTCATGGACCAGAAGTCGATGATCCGGAACGGGTTGTTGACGACGACCCGGCCTTTCGAGTTCTTGTAGTAGGTTTCGACGCCCGGATAAGTCCACACCATCCCGGCGTGCGTCGCATCGACCTTCACGTTGTAGGCGTCGTGCACCTCCTCGCGCACTTCGACCTGCGTGGCGCCTTCGCTGAGCATCTGGCGAATGAGCGACATCACATAGTGCATCTGACGCTCGAGCACGGTGATCAGACTGCCGCCGTGGCCAAACTGGGTGTTGGGCCCATAAAGGCAGAAGAAGTTGGGATATCCGGGGACGACGGTGCCGAGATAGGCGCGCGCATCGTCGCCCTTCCAGTCCTTGTGCAGTTCGCGCCCGCCTGTGCCGACGACCTTCATCGGCGCGAGCAGGTTGACCACATCGAAGCCCGTCGCCCAGATCAGCACATCCGCCTTGTGCACGGCGCCGTCCTGCGTGCGGACCCCGTCCGGCAGGGCCTCGACGACCGAGCCGGTGACGAGCGTGACATTGTCCTTCGCCAGGGTGCGGAACCAGCCGTTGTCGAGCAGCATGCGCTTGCCGAAGGGCGGGTAGTCCGGCAGCACTTGCGGCAGCAGATCGGTGGCGGTGCCGAGTTCGACGGTGATATAGGCTTCAAGCCCCTTGCGGTGGGCATCGTTGATCGGATTGATCGAACGGCCATGACCCTCCCACGACGGGTCTTGCTGCAAGGCTTCGTAGAGCTTGTCGTTGAACGCCCAGCTCAGGCGGATGCGATACCAGCGCCGGTAGAGCGGCACGGCATCGAGCAGGCGGCGCAGCGGCTCTGGAATGCTCTTGCCGAACTTGGGGAAGGGCGCGGCCCATTGCGGGGTGCGCTGCACGATGGTGAGCGAGGCAACCGTGTCCGCAATCGCGGGAGCGACCTGCATCGCGCTCGCCCCGTTGCCGATCAGGACCACGTTGCGTCCTTCGAGCGGCACGCCTTCGTCGGGATAAGTTGCGGTGTGGAAGCTGGGGCCCTTGAAGGTGTCCAGCCCCGGAATATTGGGGAGGCGCGGCTTGTTGAACGCGCCGACACCGCTGATCAGGATCGCGGCACGCAAGGTTTCGGGCTCGCCCGCCTCGTTGGAGACAAGCGCGGTCCATTCGCCCGCACCCTCGTCGAAGCGCGCTTCGGTGACTTCCACGCCGAAGCGGATATGCCGCAGGATATCGTGATCGCGCGCGACCTTTTCGAGATAGGCGTGAATCTCGCGGCTGCCGGCGAAGTAGCGCGACCAGTCGTAAGGCGCGAACGAGAACGAATAGAGGTGGCTCGGCACGTCGCAGGCCGCACCGGGGTAGCGGTTTTCGAGCCAGACGCCGCCGGGCCGGTCGTGGCGCTCGACGATGGTATAGGGAATGCCTGCCTCGGCCAGCTGGATCGCGGCGCACAGGCCCGAAATGCCCGCGCCGATGATCAGTGCGCGGAAGCCTTCCGGAACGGGCGCCTTGGCAATCTCGGCGCCATCGGCTGCAGGCAGATCGAGATCGGCGCGGATCATGGCCGCGTAGGAGGCGGGGATCGTCTCGCCGAGCGAAACGCTCATCAGCTCGACCAGCAGCGCATCGGAGGGATTGGCGAGGCGGGCCGGTTCGCCCGCGAAGTGCGCGGTGAGCGCCGCGTGGGCCGCTTCGCGGATTTCGCGCTGCACATCATCGGGCAGGCCGCCGCTGTCATTGTCGTCCATACCGCGCGTGCGGGTGGGGATGAACTTTCCTTCGATCCAGCGCCGCTCGCCCGTCAGCTGCACCAGCAGGCAGGCCAGGGTTGGCACATTCGCGGCCGCCAGCGCGTCGGTCAGCCAATCAGGATGTTCGGTGTTCTGCACAGCTACCTGCCACTGCTTGTGATTGCCTGTCGCGCTCCGGTTGCGGAGCTGACTTGGCCTCTCTCTCCGCAACCACGCGGGAAATGTCAACATCTATGTTGATGAAAGGCGCGTTCGGTCGAAAAGGCGGGCTTCTCGGGCAGGGGGTGGCAGCCGGAAGACTCGGGAAAACAGATCAAATATATGAAAAAATGAGGGTAATTCCCCTCTGATGCAACCATGTCGGTAGGTGCAGCCGAAAAATTTTACACTACTGTTGACGAGGCCCGTCACCGTAATCTACGGATGTGTTGATCAATGAGAGGCGACTCAATGCCGGCTGCAAAGTCGTGCCAACGCCAAGGGGAGAGATGTCCATGTCGAGACCTACCATTCTTCGTGCTGCGCTCGTTTCGGCCAGCGTCCTGTCGCTCGCCGCGACCGCGCACGCTCAGGCGGCGCCCCCGGCTGAGCAGGCCGCGCCCACCGAGGGCCTTGGCGAAATCATCGTGACGGCAACCAAGCGCAGCGAAAACCTGCAGAACGTGCCGGTGGCGATCACCGCGGTGAATGCGGCGCAGCTCACCAAGCAGGGCGTGTTCTCGACGACGGACCTCAACAACTCGATCCCGAACCTGCAGGTCAGCTCGGCCTATGGTGAAACGCAGCCGAACTTCACGGTTCGCGGCATCGGCGTCGGCACCGAGTACAACTCCAACGCAGCATCGCCGGTCGGCATCTATGTCGACGAAGTGTACCAGTCGTTCCGCGCCAGCCACGGCCAGCAGCTGTTCGATCTGGAGCAGCTGGAAGTCGTGCGCGGCCCGCAGGGTACGCTCTATGGCCGCAACACCACCGGCGGCGCGATCAACTTCATCACCCGTAAGCCCAAGCTGCAGGGTGCAAACGGCGCGATCACGCTGGGCTACGGCTCGTTCAACCGCGTCAGCGCGCAGGGCGCCATCGAAGTGACCCCGGTCGAAGACAAGCTCGGCATTCGTATCGCCGGCAGCTATGTCGATTCCGATCCGTTCGTGCGCAACGTGCAGCCGGTCGGCCTGATCAAGTCCAACCCGAACGTTCCCGACAACGTCGCGTTTGGCGACAAGAACGCCGGCATCTCGCCGGGCGGACATGAATCGTTCGGCGTTCGCGGGCAGATCCGCTTCAAGCCTACCGAGACGATCGATCTCAACCTCAAGGCCTATGTGGCGCAGTCGGTCGGCGGGCAGGATTCGCCGCAGAACCATGGCCCCTCGCTCACCAATGACACGATCAGCCTTGCAGATTCGGCGTTCGGCTTCTTTTATACGCCGCTCGCCAGCCAGCTGTTCGGCAATGGCAAGGACCTCACCGATTTCCTGCCGCCCGCCTATAGCGCCAAGGGCCGCGGCCTGACCGATCGCGAGATCGAGGGCAACTCGATCGGTACGGCCGAGACCAAGACCTTCGGCGCCGTGCTCAATGCCAAGTTCGAACTGGGCGACAAGCTCAACCTGACCTCGATCACCGGCTTCGACCGGACCCGCAATGGCCTGCTGCCCCGCATCGATTGCGACGGCACGCCCTATAACGTGTGCTCGATCGGCTATGCTTCGACCTCGCGCAGCTTCAACCAGGATCTGCGCCTCGATTATGCGAGCGGCCGGTTCAAGGCGATCGCGGGCGTCTATTACGGCTGGGACAAGATCGTCACCAACAACACGCCCGACTTCTATGGCTTCCTCAGCGACGTGAACGCCGCGATCGGCAACCCCAAGACCTACTTCAACCCCGCCGGACTTGGCCGCGAGGCTGGCATGGCGACCGCGCTCAAGGCCACCCAGAACTACACCCAGGAGCGCAAGTCCTACGCGATCTACGGTGAGGCCAGCTACGAGCTGACCGACACGGTCAAGATCACCGCCGGTCTCCGCTACACCAAGGACAAGTTCGCCTACCTCGATGCGCTCACCACGTTCTACGACGACACCGGCGCGCCGCGTCTCTACACCGTGTCCGACTATGCGCCCGGCGGCGTGCTGTCGAAGTACTTCATCGGTGACAATCCGGCGCTCGACAAGAGCATCAAGCCGCTCAACCGCCGCGACGCATCGAACGCGCTGACTGGTCGCGCGATCATCGACTGGAAGCCGGCCGACAACATGCTGGTCTATGCCAGCTACAGCCGCGGTTATCGCGGCGGCACCTACAATGGCCTCGCGTTCCAGTCCGCCGCGCAGGTCTACTTCGTGCAGCCCGAAAAGGTCGATGCCTTCGAAGTCGGCCTGAAGAGCCGCTTCTTCGACAACCGCGTGCAGTTCAACCTCTCCGCGTTCCACTACAAGTACAAGGCGCAGCAGCAGCAGCTGCTCGATCCGAGCTCGGTGACCTTCCTGATCAATCTCGACGGGAAGCTGACCGGTCTGGATGCCGAACTCATCGTTGCCGTCACCGACAACATCCGTCTGAACGCGGGTCTTGGCGTGCTCGACAGCAAGTTCGACAATGGCGCCTGCCCGGCGGCCCCGATCAGCGGCACGCCCCCTCAGGTCGGCAACTGCATTTCGACCGGCGGCGGCAAGATCGACGTGGGCGGGAATCCGTTCCCCTATGCCAGCAAGGTTTCCGGCAACGTCGGGCTGGACTGGGATGCCGTGAAGACCGATGCCGGCACGCTGACGCTGCACGCCGATACCAGCTACACCGGCCGCTTCTACTACGACGTGTTCGGTTCGTATGACTATGTCGGGCCGCAGGGCAGCTCGGTCAATTCGGCGCGCGGCCCGCTGGGCGAAGGCCAGGCCCCGTACTGGCTGATCAACGGCCGCATCTCCTACACCACGCAGCACTTCAGCATTGCCGGCTACGTGAAGAACCTGACCAACAAGCTCTACTACCCCAACGCAATCAACGTCGAGGGCAGCTACGGCAGCGATTACCGGATCCGCGCGGCACCGCGCCAGTTCGGCATCGAGGTTGGCGCCAAGTTCTGATGACATGACCAAGAGGGCATCTGCGGCGCAGGTGCCCTCATTTTTTCAGCGTTTCCCATCCGCACATAGGCTGCATTCATGCGCACGTTTCATCCGGTTGTTCTTTCGGTTTTGCTCGCGGGCTGCGCGCAGGCCATCGCCGATCCCGTCACGTCGGTATCGGTGGGCGATTGGCGAACCTACGGCGGGACCGCCGAAGAGCAGCGCTTCAGCCCGCTGACGGCGATCGATGCCAGCACGGTCGGCAACCTCGGCCTCGCCTGGAGCCACGAATTCGATACTGCGCGCGGGCTCGAGGCTACGCCGCTGGTGGCGGACGGGGTCATCTACACGACAACCGCGTGGTCCAAGGTCTATGCGCTCGATGCAGTGAGCGGGAAGCTCCTGTGGGAATATGATCCCAAGGTGCCGGGCGAGACCGGGTTCAAGGCCTGCTGCGATGTCGTCAATCGTGGCGCAGCGCTGTACGACGGCAAGGTCTATGTCGGCACGCTCGATGGCCGATTGATCGCGCTCGATGCCAAGACCGGCAAGCTGGTCTGGTCGACGCTGACCGTCGATCAGAGCAAGCCCTACACGATCACCGGCGCGCCGCGCGTGGTGAAGGGGCGCGTGCTTATTGGCAATGGCGGCGCTGAATATGGCGTGCGCGGCTATGTCAGTGCCTATGACGCACAGACCGGCAAGATGGCATGGCGGTTCTATACGGTGCCGCCCGCCAAGGGGGCCGGCCCCGATGGCGCGGCTTCGGACAAGATCATCGAGAAGATGCAGGCCACATGGGACGGTGACTGGTCCAAGTTCGGCGGCGGCGGTACTGTCTGGGATTCAATTGTTTATGACAAGGAATTCAATCAGATCCTGATTGGTGTCGGCAATGGCTCGCCGTGGGATCGCCGCATTCGTTCAAACGGCAAGGGCGATAATCTGTTCGTATCTTCGGTCGTTGCACTTGATGCCGATACCGGTGAGTACAAGTGGCACTATCAGGGCGTTCCGGGCGAAAGCTGGGATTTCACCCAGACCCAGTCGATCATTCTCGCCACGCTCAAGATTGGCGGGGCAGACCGCAAGGTCATGATGCAGGCCCCCAAGAACGGCCTGTTCTACGTAATCGACCGCAGCAACGGAAAGCTCATTTCCGCCAAGAATTTCGTGCCGGTCAACTGGACCAGCGGCGTGGACATGGCGACCGGCCGCCCGGTTGAGAACCCCGATGCCCGCTACGAAAAGGGCGTGTTCGTCGCCACGCCTTCGGGCCACGGTGCGCACAACTGGCAGCCGATGGCCTATAACCCGCAGGCAGGCCTCGCCTATATTCCGGCGCAGGAAGTGCCGCTCGCCTATGTCAGCGACAAGCCCTTCGTGGCGCGCCCCGGCGGCTGGAACCTCGGCGTCAATCTCGCGATCAACTCGCTGCCCGATGACAAGGCGGCGCTGAAGGCGATCCGCGCCACGCTGCGCGGTTATCTCATCGCTTGGAACCCTGTGGAGCAGAAAGAGGCCTGGCGCGTCGATCTTGGCGGCCCCGGCAACGGCGGTGTGCTGACCAGTGCGGGCGGGCTTGTCTTCGCGGGCAATGCCAAGGGCAAGCTGGTTGCCTATGCAGCGACCAGCGGCAAGGAACTATGGTCCTATGACGCAGGCATCGGCATCATTGCCCCGCCGATCACCTATTCGGTGAAGGGTGTTCAGTATGTGGCTGTGATGGCAGGCTATGGCGGCGGATATGGCCTGCCGACTGCGTTTGCAGAGCTGCAGGGCCCCCGACCCAATGGCCGCCTGCTGGTCTTCGCGCTAGGCGGCAAAGCCTCGTACAAGATCGAGCGCGCGCTGCAGGCTCCCCCGGTCATTGTCCAGAATGAATGGACGCCTGAAACGGTGGCGAGGGGCGCCGAGCTTTACGGCAACACCTGTTCGGTCTGCCATGGCGGCGGCGTGCGCTCCTCGGGCGTGCTGCCCGATCTGCGCCGCTCTGGCGTGCTGGGCGACAAGGCGACGTGGCAGGCGGTCGTCCATGACGGGGCGCTCAAGGAAAACGGCATGGTCGGCTTCGCCAAATGGATGACGCCCGAGGATATCGAGTCCGTGCGGGCCTATGTTGCTGATCGTGCGCGGTTGCTGGCGAAGGAGCCGGACCAGTGAGCCTGCAAATGCTGATCGGCGGCAAACTCGTCGCCGGAAACCGCACACTGAACGTGGTTGATCCTGCAACCGGCCAGATCTTCTCCAGCTGCGCCAGCGGTTCACGCGAGGACTTCGAGGATGCGGTGACGGCGGCGGCTGCCGCGTTCCCGGCATGGTCGCAGACCACCGCCGAAGAACGCAGCGCGTTGCTGATAAAAATGGCCGAAGTGATCGAAGCCAACCTGGAATCGCTCGCCCGCACGCTCACCAGCGAGCAGGGCAAGCCGATCCCCGATGCACAGGCAGAAGTGGGCGGGGCAGCCTACTTCCTACGCTACTATGCCGGGCAGACCATCCCGGTCGAAGTGATTGAGGACAGCGAAGCCCGCCTCATCGAGCTGCACCGCCGCCCGCTCGGCGTGGTTGCCGCCATCGTGCCTTGGAACTTCCCGGTCCTCACCGCGGTAAATAAGGTCGGTGCGGCGCTCTTGACCGGCAACACCGTGGTCGTGAAGCCAGCGGCCACTACCCCGCTCGCCACGCTGGAAATCGCGGCGCTGTGGAAGGATCTAGTGCCGGCGGGCGTGGTCAATGTCGTCACCGACAACAACGATCTGGGCGATGCGCTGACCGGCCATCCGCTTGTACGCAAAGTCAGCTTCACCGGCTCGACCACCACGGGCAGCAAGGTCATGGCGGCCGGTTCCGCCTCGCTCAAGCGCATGACGCTGGAATTGGGCGGCAACGATTCCGGCATTGTCCTCGATGATTGCGATCCTGAGGTTGTTTCCCAGCAACTGTTCGATGCAGCGTTCGTCAACAACGGTCAGGTCTGCATCGCGCTCAAGCGGCTCTACGTGCACGAAAGCCAGTATGATGCGGTCTGCGCCAAGCTGGCCGAGATCGCGAAGGCGGCTGTCATTGGCCCCGGATCGCAGCAGGGTACCCAGCTCGGCCCGGTGCAGAACCGTGTGCAGTTCGAAAAACTGACGGCCCTGATCGAGGAGACGCGCGCTGAGGGCACGATCATCGCTGGTGGTGATAGTCCGGAGGGTGAGGGGTACTTCATCAATCCGACCATCGTGCGCGATATTTCCGATGACGCGCGCCTTGTTGCCGAAGAGCAGTTCGGCCCGGTGCTGCCGGTCCTGCGCTTTGCCGATATCGACGATGTCGTGGCGCGAGCCAACAACACCAGCTTCGGCCTCGGCAATTCGGTATGGTCGGCGGACCCGGCGCGCGCCGGTGCGGTTGCGGCGCGGCTCGATTCCGGTTCGGTGTGGATCAACAAGCATGGCGATATCGGGCCGGACACGCCGTTTGCCGGGGCCAAGATGTCGGGCGTCGGGGTCGAGATGGGCATGCACGGCCTGCTGGAGTTCACGCAGGCGAAGGTCATGAACTACGCCAAGGCGGCGAGGGTCTAGGGGCCATGATGAGCCCGGATGTGATCCTCAACGATGGCCACCGCATGCCGCAATTGGGGCTGGGCCTCATGCGGTTCGGTTCGGAAGCGGAAACGGCAGCGGTGCTCGCCAGTGCGGCGGATGCCGGATATCGCCTGTTCGACAGTGCTGCCGTCTATGGCAACGAGCAGCAGGTGGGCGAAGGGCTGCGCCAATCAGGCTTGGCGCGGGACGAAGTGTTCGTCACCACCAAGCTCTGGAACACCGAACATGGCCGCGAGAAGCCGCGTGCCGCGCTCGCAGGCAGCTTGCAGCGGCTGGGGCTCGATCACGTCGACCTCTACCTGATCCATTGGCCGCTGCCGATGGACGATCTCTATGTCGAAACATGGCGCGCGCTGATCGCCTTGCGGGATGAGGGCTTGGTCCGCTCGATTGGTGTCTCCAACTTCACGGCGGCGCATCTTGGGCGGCTGATCGCGGAAACCGGGATCGCACCGGCGGTCAACCAGATCGAGATGCACCCGCGTTTCCAGCAGCGGGCGCTCCATGCCTTCCACGGCGAACATGGCATCATCTCGCAGGCATGGTCGCCGTTTGGCGGCGGCGGGACGGGCGGCGTCCCCCTGCTAGGCGAGCCGGTGCTGGCGCAGATTGCCGCCAAGCACGGCCGCACGCCCTCGCAAGTCGTGCTGCGCTGGCTCACCCAATCCGGCGCATCCGCCATTCCCAAGGCAACGTCAGCGCAGCATCTGGCCGATAACATGGCTTCGCTGGCGTTCGATCTCGATGAGGGCGACCTTGCCGCGATTGCGACGCTGGACAGCCCGGAAGGTCGCACCGGCCCCGATCCGCTTACTTTCGCGGTAAAGCACTTCGCCTAGGGCTGCCAATCCGCCTTGGGCAGATCCTCGGGCCGCAGTTCAAAGCCCAGCGGGATGCACCACGAGCGGTCCCCCAGCAGGATCGCCTCGCTGTGCTCCAGAACCAGCGCATCGAGGGCGCTTTCCTGCGGCGTATCCTTCGCGGCTTCAACCAGTGCCGCAATCCCGGCCCGCAAGGCTGCGGTCGCGGCGCGCAGATCGGCATCCGCGGCGGCGGGATCATCCAGCACCGCTTTGCTGTGCGCAGCCTCGTCCGCGAGGCCCTTCGCGCTGGTGCCAAGCAGATCGGACACCGCACCTGCCATGGCCAGATAGCGCTGGAGCGTGCCGCGATAGTAGCTGCGCGCCAGCGGCAGGCGCTGCTGCATGAAACCGATGGCTGCGAGCGAGAGGTGGAGCTGTTCGATCACATGCTTGTCCGCGCCCGCCAGCGCCGGGAGGACAACCTCGCGCAGCGCGCGCTGGACAACCTGCAGCTGGGTTTCGAAATCCTGGTTCATGCCGTCGCACTCCGGAAAAAGCCGAGCAGATCGGAGAGGGCGAGGTAGCCCATTCCGGCAACATGGTTGAGCAGCACATCCTGATGGGTAGCCGCGCCGCGTGCCGCGCGCGTCGAGGCCGCCAGCAGCAGCACCGAGACGAGGTAGCGGTTGAACACGCCGAAATAGCGGATGCGCGCCGGATCGACTGGCAGGCCCGAAGCCTGTTCATAGGCCGCATAGAGCTCGGCCTCCGGCATCATGCCAGAGACCAGGATCGTCTCGCCATCCTCGGCGTAGTGCTGGAAGATCGGCAGGGCGGCGTAAGTCAGGTCCTGATGCCGGTCGCCCACCACCGCGCCTTCCCAATCGAGCCATGCGGTGATTTCGCCCTTTGCCTCATCGAACAGGAAATTGCCGCTGCGATAGTCGGCATGGACGATGGAGACATGATCGATCGGCGGGGCGTTGCGGATGAGCCACTTGTAGACCACCGCCATGACCGGCTCTTCCTCGATCCGGTCTTCTTCCCAGATTCGCCGCGCCGCATTGACCTGCCGGATGACCGAAGCGTTAGAGCCCACCTCAGGCCGGTCGAAGCTGGCCAGCATTGGCGGTGCGCCGATGGGCAGATTGTGGATGCGTGCGAGGTAATCGATGAACTGCGGTGCCAGCTTGGCCCGCAGCTCCGGCCCATAGTTCTGGCCCAGCCCGGTGACCTTGCCGGCATCGTGCGAAGGCTTGGCCGAGCCGGCGGCAAAGCCATAGATCATCGCCGGATAAGGCAAGAACTGCGCATCCGGGTCCATCCAGTAGGCATGGGGGACGGGCACAGTGCCTTCGACCGCGCGGATCACTTCGAACTCGCGGCGGCGGCTTGATTCGGTGACCGACGCTGCCGGTTCCATGCGCAGCACCATCGGTGTGGCAACGTGCGCCTGACCATCGGCGTTCTCGCCGCGCCAGTGCAGGTTGAACAGCATCTGCAACTTCGATGCGCCGCCCGAGAGCCAGCGCGCATCGGCGATGCGGACAGGATACCCCACCTGATTGGTGATCAGGCGCTCCGTGCCCTCCGCAAGCGTTTCCAGTGCGACTGCCTGAAATCCCGGACCATTGCGGCGGCGCATCTTGCGCGTAAGCACGGCGTCCACTTCGCGCTCGGTGGGAAACCGCGCGCGGATCGCTTCGATGAACTGATCGCTGGGATGCTGCCGGATGGAGTCGTCGGTCATGGCTTTGGTCCGTCGTCCTGCGCTTCAGGTGTCGTGCCTGTCGGCCATGCCGCGCGAAAGGTGCGCGAGGCCGGCGAAATCGGCGATATGGCTGTGTCCGACGCGGGTGCCGCTTTCCCAGCGCATCAGGGTCTGGAAGGCAGCGCTCGAAGGGTTGAAGTTGTACCACGGCGCCGCCGCAACGGTGGTTCCCACCGCCTCCCAGCAATTGCCGCGCTCGTCCTCGAACTCGACCACGGCGCGGGTGACAAGCATGTCGAACCGCTGCGCGCGCATGGCGGCCCGCACGAGCGGGCGGCGCTCTCCATCGACCACCACGTAGCCGAACTTGAAGGGGCCGTAGACGACCTCCTTGTTCTCGAACTCCAGACCGAGGACGAGGAACGCGCCGAGATCGGGGCCGAGGTTGACATGGACCCAGGTGCCACCCTTGCTGCCCCAGTCCTTGCGCGGGCCCCAGCTCTTGTTCATGCCCTCGGTACAATCGACTTCGTACTCGCGGCCATGAAGCGAAAGCGTGCCGGTAACGCGGCCCTTGCTTTCCATATGGCCGGTGTTCCACCCGTCATAACCGGCGAGTTTGGACGATGCGATCAGCGGGTTTTCCGCCGGATCATGCGGATCGAACGGATCGCACACCGCCCTGTAGGTGATGTCGAGCGCGCAGTTGCCATCGAGCGACTGGTACTGGAAAGCGCAATCGCGTGCGCTGTGGGCCTGAAACGAGAGGCCATTGGCGAGCGTGAAATTGTCGAACCGCTCGGGGCAGGGCAAGTGCATCTGCGCATCGTTGTGCTCGATCTGCCAGGGGTGCAGGCTGAGCCCTTTGTGGATTTCGATCGAGCTGTGGCAAACGCCGAGATTGGGGCGGGCGAGGTTGTAGAGATTGCCGCTGATCCCCGCTTCGGGCACCGAGAAAATCAGGAACAGCGTCTCGGTCCAATGCTCATCCGCCGGGTCGCGGGGATGGAACGCGAAATCCTGTGCCGTGATCATCTCAGGGCCTCCGAAGCCAACCGGCTCAGCACGCGATCATGCCGCCATCGATGACGTGTTCGGTGCCGGTGATGAACCATGATTCGTCCGAGGCCAGGAACACCACCAGCGGCGAGATTTCCGAGGGTTCGGCAAAGCGGCCGAGCGGGATCGCCGCCGCTGCGCCGCCGCCATCCTCGTCGGTTGCGGCCACCATCATCGGGGTTTTGACGTATCCCGGGTGGACCGAATTGGCGCGAATGTTCTGGCCGCCATATTCCACCGCGACCTGCTTGGTCATGCCGCGCACCGCAAACTTGCTGCCGGCATAGGCGAGGTTGGGCGTGCCAAGATTGGCCAGCATGCCCGAGATCGACGAGATGTTCACGATCGAGCCGCCGCCCGCAGCAATCATCGAAGGCAGGACGGCGCGCATGCCAAGAAACACGCCGGTCTGGTTGACTGCGCAGACATGGGCGAAATCGGCTTCCGAAAGATCTGCGGCCTTGGCGATCGGACCAATGATTCCGGCATTGTTGACCAGCACGGTGACCGGGCCGAAGCGGGCTTCTCCGGCGGCGACGACTTCGGCCCAGCCGGCTTCGCTAGCGACATCGTGCTTCACGAATAGGGCCTTGCTGCCCAGCGCCTCAGCCAGCGCCTCGCCCGCCGCCGCATTGATGTCGGTGAGGATCACGCTGGCGCCTTCGGCCACGAAGGCCTTGGCATGCGCTTCGCCCATGCCTTGCGACGCACCCGTGATGATGGCGACCTTGCCGGACAATCTGCTCACCTGTTCTCTCCCAACTTGTATGCCGGACCTCGCATGCGTTGCGTTGGCGGCGCGAACCTTTGCCACGAGCTTTAAACCGGAGTCCTGGAATCTACGCCTTTGTTGACTACGACGAAAAAACTAGCTTGGCAACGTTGGCGTTGATAAAATCCGACTTGTAGGTGGGCGTGGTTCGTGGTGTTGAGGGGCAGGTGGGGCCAAAAAGCCGCCATCGATCCATTCTCAAGAGGGCAGGCATCTTTGAAGAAAATCAGCGGGATTGGCTCACGGCGCCTTGCTGCCAGCGAGGATTCAAGCAAAGCCTACGCGGAGCGCAGGATTGAAATTGCGCAGGCAGCAGTCCGCGTATTCAACCGGGTTGGCTTGCAGCGTGCCACACTCAAGGCCGTAGCTGATGAGATGGGGGTCGATAGGGCATCGCTCTATTACTATGTCCCGTCAAAAGAAGCCCTATTTGACGAAGTGGTTCGATCGGTAGTTGAAGAAAATCTTAAAATCACCAAATCCATATGCGAAAGCAACATGACCCCAAGGCGAAAGCTGAGGGAGTTCATCATGGCGATCATGACGTCTTACGGCGAAAAATATCCGATGTTTTACATCTACATCCGTGAGAATCTGAGTCATGTCGAACAATCACGCGCCGCCTGGTCGCGAGAAATGCGCGAGATGAACCGCGAGACGACTGAGGCTGTGATCTCGATCATCGAAGAAGGTTATGCCGACAAGAGCTTTCGCAACATCGGATCTCCACGTGTTGTCGCCTATGGCATTTTCGGAGTGCTTGGTTGGACCCATCGCTGGTTCAGGCCCGATAAGAGCGAATCGAGCGCGCAGGAGATCGGCAAGATCTATGCGGAAATGATCCTGTCGGGTCTTGAGTCGCCTTACTGACATCAAGTATTTGTTTTTGATGATTTTTTAGCTCCCTCCACGGCGTGTGGGGCGGGGCCTGAGGGCGGTCGGCAGGCGCATCCTGACCGGATCGCTAGGCTGGATAGCAGCGCGCTTTCCCTGCCCGACTCGCTGTCCACAGCGCACCGCACCAATTGTTCCGGCCAAGCACCTGACGGGGCTCGCCGAGGGCTGGCTCAATTCCAGCCTTTCGCCGGCATTTGCGATAGTTTTCAACTAGTGTGTTGACAGAATGGTGATTGGACCATATTCAGTGAATTGGTTCACCAAAAACCGTTCGGGCGGAAGAGATCCCCGACGTCCTTGCCAGGCCGGCCATGTCCGGCGGGCAACGGCGCAAAGGCAAAATCCAAGACATACAAGGGAAGGGGATTTCCATGACCAAGCACAAGATTGGCATTGCATCCGCATTGACTGCACTGACCCTCGCCAATGCAACTGCCGCACATGCACAGGCTGCGCAGGACGGGGCTGCTGCCAGCGATCCTGCAGGCGAGATCATCGTCACCGCGCAGCGCCGCGCCGAAGCTCTCGAGCGCACGCCGGTGGCCATCTCGGTGGTCAGCGGCGATGCCCTTGCCAAGCGGGCCATCGTGACCGAGGCGGATTTGCAGGCGGCCAGCCCCGGTCTGATCATCCGCGCGGGCTACAATTCCAACCAGCTGAACTACGCCCTGCGCGGCCAGTCGCTTGATGCCTTCAGCGATACGCGCCCCGGCGTTCTGCCCTATTTCAACGAAATCCAGCTCGATGGTGTCGGCGGCGGTTCCTCGGCGTTCTACGATCTGCAGTCGGTGCAGGTGCTCAAGGGGCCGCAAGGCACGCTGTTCGGCCGCAATTCGACCGGCGGCGCTGTTCTGTTCACGTCGGTCAAGCCGGACGAGAACTTCGGCGGGTACTTCAGCGGACGCGTTGGCAACTACAAGTCCTACCAGCTCGAAGGCGCGCTCAACGTGCCGCTGGCGGGCGAGAATGTGCTGGCCCGCGTGGCCGGCTTCTATGAAAAGCGCGATGGCTATCAGCGCAACCTGTTCAACAACACGCGCGCCGGCAATGTCGATCGCTATGGCCTGCGCGGTAGCCTGACCTTCAAGCTTTCGGATACCATCAAGAACGAACTCGTGGTCGACTACCTGCATTCGGGCGGCAACAGCCTGAGCGGATTGATCGACAGCCTTGAGCCGACCGGGCTCATCCCGCTGATTGCGCTGACCAATTTCGGCAATCAGGCGCAGTACAATTTCCTGATCAATGCCTTCACCGGCGGTGCCGCTGGTTGCAACGACACGACGAACAACTGCGCTGCCGCCTATGCTGCGGCCAACCCGAAGCTCGATCCCGGCGGTCTTGCGTCCTATCTGGCGACCCAGAAGGCGCGCGGTCCGTATCAGATCGAATCGGATGGCCCGGCGGAGTATCGCGGCCGCAACATCATCATCTCCAACATCACCTCGTTCGAGGTCGGGCCGGACACCAAGATCCGCAACATCTTCGGCTATACCTATCTCCAGAACGGCATCCGGGGCGACATCGACGGCACGCCGTTCGGCATCGATGACAACGGCGATGGCGGCAAGAACGACAACACGCGCCAGTATTCCGAGGAGCTTCAGCTGGTCGGCAAGGCGTTCGACGGAAACCTCGACTACGTGATCGGCGGCTTCCTCAGCCATGAAACCAACGAGAACGTCACGACCAGCCTGCTGCTGCAGTTCCCCCCGCTCACGTCGCGGACGAACTACAACAAGCTGACCACGCGCGACATGATCGCGGGCTATGCGCAGGGCACCTATGATCTCAGCGAGGCGACCGGTCTCGAAGGTCTCGGTATCACGATCGGTGCGCGCTACACGCATGAGAAGATCAAGTTCGACACGCTCCCGGCGGACACGGCCTACAACGAGCCCCCCGCAGTCCGAGCGACCTTTGATTTCAATCAGCGCAAGTCCTTCGGCAACCTCAGCTGGACGCTGGGTCTCCAGTATCAGGTCAATCCGAACCTGCTGGTCTATCTCGCCTCGCGTCGCAGCTACAAGAACGGTGGCTACAACGGGATCCAGAACCCCAAGCCCGGCCTCGGTTCAACGGGCGGCAACGAATATGGGCTCGAAACCCTGACCGACGCGGAAATCGGCATCAAGTATCGCGGGCAGATGGGCGGTGTTCCGGTCCAGTTCAATCTGGCCGGATACCAGAACTGGATCAAGGACGGGCAGCGCGTGGCCTACACGCTGCTGGGTTCGACCCCTGCCGCCGTGACCGTCAACGTACCCTTCTCGAAGATCACCGGTTTTGAATTCGATGGTTCCATCCGGCCGGCTTCGTGGCTGAACCTTGGCGGCTCGCTCAACTACACCAATGCGCGGTTCACCGACAATCTGGTCTCGATTGGCGGCGGCACTCCGGTTCCTTTCGGCACTTATCCCGATACGCCGGAATGGTCGGGTTCGGCCTTCGGTGAAGTCACCGTCCCGGTTCGCGATTCGATTGATCTCAGCCTGCGGTCAGACCTCTATGCGCAGTCGCTGTTCTGGTTCGCATCGACCGGCAACCGCAGCCCTGGCGCCAACATTAAGGGGTATACGCTGGTGAACTTCCGCCTCGGCCTGGCGGACAACAAGGCGGGCTGGTCGCTGGCGGCCAACCTCAAGAACGCCTTCAACCGGGTCTACTACGTGGGCGGTATCGCCACTGGCGAGCTGTTCCAGTTCAACACCGTGGTTCCGGGCGCACCGCGCACCTTCATGGCTGAACTGCGCTACAAGTTCTGAAGTCAGGGCCGGGCGGGTTCCCTCATCCGCCCGGTTCACAGCACCCCGGACGTCACGGGGCACAGTCAAACGACTACTAGTCTGGAGAACACGGATGTCTGGCAAGCTTCGCTTTGGCGCTTTTTGCGGTCCTCACCATCCCCTGAACGAAAACCCGACGCTGACGTTGCAGCGCGATCTCGAGCTTGCGGAGCACCTCGATTACCTCGGTTTCGACGAGCTGTGGTATGGTGAGCACCATTCGGCCGGTTGGGAGCTGATCGCCAGCCCGGAAATCATGATCGCGGCAGCGGCTGAGCGCACCAAGCGCATCAAGCTGGGTTCGGCGGTGACCTCGGTGCCCTATCATCATCCGCTGATGATCGCCGAACGCTACAGCCAGCTCGATCACATGACCCGCGGCCGCGTCATGCTCGGCATGGGGCCGGGCTCGCTCGCCTCCGATGCCAAGATGATGGGCATTCCAGTTTCCAAGCAGCGCGACATGATGGACGAAGGCATCGACGTGCTCGTCCGCCTGATGCGCGGCGAGACGGTGACGGCCAAGACCGACTGGTTCACGCTTGATAACGCGCGCATCCACATGACCCCCTATTCGCGGCCCGGGATCGAGATGATCGCGGCCAGCACGGTGTCTCCCACCGGTTCGCGCGCGGCGGGGCGCAACGGGATCGGCATGCTTTCTTTCGGTGCCACCTCCGGCGGCGCGTTCGATGCGCTCTCGGCCAACTGGAACATTGCCGAGGACGTGGCCAAGGCCAGCGGCCAGACGGTGGATCGCAAGAACTGGCGCCTCGTCGCGCCGATGCATATCGCACCGACGCGCGAGCAGGCGCGCAAGGAAGTCGAGTTCGGTGTCGAGGGCTGGGCCGACTATCTTCGCAACGTCGCGGCCTTGCCGATCGTTCCCGGCGGCGGCGATGTGATTGATGCGCTGATGAGCTCGCACATGGCCGTTATCGGCACACCGGATGATGCGGTGGCGCAGATCAAACGGCTTCAGGCACAATCGGGCGGCTTCGGCACGCTGGTGCTGTTTGCGCACAACTGGGCAGACTGGGCCGAGACCAAGCGGTCTTACGAGATGTTTGCCCGCTTCGTGATCCCGCAGGTCGATGACATGATCGACAACCGCGCTGTTTCGGAAGCCGAATGCCGCGCCAACCGGCCGGAACTGGCCGGGCAGATCGGTGCCGCGATCCAGGAGCGCATCCAGCGCCATATCGACGAACACGGCAAGAAGGACATTGCGCCCGAGCTGATCGCGGCGCTGCCTCCGAAAGCCTGAACCCTCATGAAGGACGCGGGCCGAGCCGGTGGCTCTGCCCGCGTCTTCGCAGCACGAGCGGGACGCGGCCATGGACCTGTTGATCAAGCATTATGTGCTGCGGGCAAAGGAAGGCGCGGCTGAGGCCTTGCTGGCTGAACTTGGCAGACTGTCAGAGCTGCTATCCGCTCTCGACGGAGTTGTCGGGGTCGATATCTGGCAGGATGAGGCAGATGCAAATCGCTGCATTTTCATCGAGCGTTGGCAATCGGCGGCGCACTATGCCGAGGGTAGCCAGCGGATCGACAAGGCTGCCTTCAAGGCCTTGATTGCCCACCTTGGCGCACCGCCCGAAGTTTCAACACTGAACGCGCGTGGCGTTGGCGAGGGCTAAGCCGCTCGCTCAAGCACGCCGCTGACCCCGCCCAGATAGGCCGGGATTGCACCGCTCAAGGTGACGGCGTGGTCCAGCTGGAGCATCTCGGCTGCGGAAACCTTCGCCACGGTCCTGCCCATTTCGGACGCCAATGAGGCAAGCGCTGCGGTCAGATCCGCATGCTCGGACATGGCCGGGCCAACCAGCCGGGTAATCGCCTCGCTCGCCGCGATCACCGCCGGTGAAAGTGTGCCGTCCCGGCTGGCCTTGTCATAGGCCTGCTTGCCCAGGAACATCGTGCGGATCATGTTGCGTGGCTCGGGCCGCTGGATCAGGCGCGCGAAGACCGACATTTCCGCGCGGATTGCGCCGTCCAGCGGTTGCATGAGGCCAAGCTCGACGCAATCGAGGATCGCGAGCGGGGCGGGTTCGTGGCCTGACATGCGCGCCATTTCGCGCGCGCGGTGCGCGGCGATGGCATCGGCATAGGCCGCATGGGCGAGCGGATCGGCATCGGCGCGGTCCCACGGCTGCACGGCGTGCGCGTTCCCGGAAAGCAGCCACGCCTCAGCCGCAGCGATTTCCTCGCCCTCGTCTACCACGGCATGGACGAGGCCCGCTTCCTGCGCCTCTGTGCCAGCGAGCGTGCGTCCGAGCAGCAGCACTTCAAGGCCGAGCTCCACGCCAACCAGACGGGGCATCCGCTGGGTTCCCCCAGCACCGGGAAGCAGCCCCACCGCGCATTCGGGCAGGCCGAGCATGGCCCGGCGATTGCGGGTGACGACGCGGTAGTGCGCGCCCAGCGCCAGCTCGCAGCCACCGCCGAGCGCAACGCCCGCAATTGCGGCGGCTATGGGCTTGCCCGCAGTTTCCAGCCGCCGGATGGCATGACTGAGCGGGAAGAAATGGTTGAAGGCGATATCGAAGCGATCAGCGGCGGGCGCGGCGACGATCATGTCGTAGGCAACGCCAAGTTCGGTGAGATCAGCGCCCGCGCAGAACCCCGTGGCCTTGCCCGATCGCACCAGCACGCCCTTCACATCGGCCCGGTGCAGCCATTCGGCGAATTCGCCAAGTTCGTGGATCGCCTTGTTGGAGAACACGTTCATCGACCGGTCGGGGCAATCGAAGACGAGGTGGACGAGGCCATTTTCTTGGAGTTCGACGCGGAACTGGGTGAGGGCGGGCAGGGTCATGCGGGCATCTCCGTGGTCGTCATGCGCGGCTTGCGGAATTTGCCCGCATCGTCGCGCACGGTCTGGCGGGTAACGTCGATCGAGCGCGGATGCTTGGGGCGCGCGAGGTGATCGGCGAGGAAGGCACAGAGGCTTTCAAGGGTCAGCGCCGCGTCGCTTTCGATCACGGCGTGGACCACGGCCCCCAGATCCGGGTCGGGTTTGCCGAAGACGGCGCAGCTGCGCACCTCCGGGTGTCGAAGAATGGCGGCTTCGACTTCGGCGGGCCAGATATTGATGCCGCCGCTGATGATGAGGTCATCCCGGCGGTCGGCGAGGAAGAGAAAGCCGTCCGCATCGAGCCAGCCGATATCACCGACGCTTTCCCAACCATCTGCCGTGGCGCGGCGCTCGGCCCCGATATAGCGGTAGGTCGATCCGGGGCCGCCCGGCGGCATGGCAAAGACTTCACCCTGCTCGCCCGGTTTGGCGTCGGTGCCATCGGGGCGCAGGATGCGGATGCGGGCATTGCCGATGGGCCTTCCGACCGAGCCGGGCCGCTCCAGCCACTCGCGCCCGCCAATCCAGCAGCGGACGAGGCCTTCGGTTGCGCCGTAGACTTCCCAGATGTGATCAGGGCCAAGCCAGTCGATCCACGCCTGCTTCAGCCAGGGCGCCATGGGGGCGGCAGTGTGGACGACCTGCTTCCACGCGGCGAAGCGATGGGTGGAGCGGACGGCTGCGGGCAGGGCCATGATCCGGTGCATCATGGTGGGCACCATCAGCGCCCAGCTGATGCAGTTCCGGGCTATCAGGTCCAGTGCTTGCGCCGCATCGAACCGGTCCATGGTGTGGACGGTAGAGCCGTTCCACAGCGCGAAGACCGCCGCGCTGAAAGGCGCGTTGTGATAGAGCGGGCCGGGAACCACGACGCGGCCCTCGGCGGGGATGCCGATGAAGCTCGTGCCGGCCGGAAACCCGGCGGGGCGGCCATCGACGATGACCTTGGGCGTGCCGGTGCTGCCCCCGCTGGTGCAGGCCTTCCAGGATTTGGCGACCGGGCGCGGTGCTATCGGCGCTGTGGTCGCGTACGACGCAGGCAGCATCGCCGCATCGACCGCGCAGCGCGGCTGCATGATGGACAGGATCGCATCGCGCTCGGCAGGCGGCAGGCGATGCGACAGCGGGGCAGGTGTCGCGCCGCAGCGGTAGATCGCGAAGGTGAGAGCGAGGAAATCCGGCCCGTTGGGCAGCTGGAAGGCGACCAGATCGTCCGGCTCTACGCCTTTGCCGAGAAGCCATGCCGCAAGGCTCGCGCTGCGCGCATCGAGCTCGCCGAAAGTCCACCGCTCGCTGCCGTGAAGCAGCGCTTCGCGTTCGGGCGGAACCCGCGCGAAAACGTCAGCCAGGGGCAGGAAGGGATCAGAAGCCGACGGCATCGGCGCCTTTCAGCGACAAGATTGCGCGGGCATCGTCGGGCGTGGCGACCTCGAGCCCCAGCCCCTCGATGATCTGGCGGACGCGCGTCACCTGTTCGGCATTGCTTTTCGCCAGCTGGCCGCGCCCGATCCACAGGCTGTCTTCCAGCCCCACGCGCACGTGGCCGCCCATGCTGGCCGCCATGGCCGCAACCTTCATCTGGTTCGCACCCGCTGCCAGCACCGACCAGCGGTAGTTGTCGCCAAACAGCCGGTCCGCCGTGCGTTTCATGTGCATCACGTCATCCGGATGCGCGCCGATGCCGCCAAGCAGGCCGAAGCAGGTCTGGATGAACAGCGGCGCCTGCACGAGGCCCTCGCTCCAGAAGTAGTGCAGGTTGTAGAGGTGGCTCGTGTCGTAGCACTCGAACTCGTAGCGCGTGCCGGTGGCGTTCAGCGTGTCGAGCGCGTAGCGGATGTCCTTGAAGCTGTTGCGGAACACGAGATCGTGGCTCCCCTCCAGCATTTCCGGTTCCCACGCGTGCTTGAAGTCCTTGAACCGCTTCAGCATCGGGAACAGGCCGAAGTTCATTGAGCCCATGTTGAGGCTGGCGACTTCGGGCTTCCACACTTCGGCGGGCTTCACGCGGTATTCGACCGGCATGTAGGGCGAGGCGCCCGTAGTAAGGTTCACCACCACATCGCTGCTCTGCTTGATCACGCGCAGGAAGGGTTCGAAGTCCTCTGGCGTATGGACCGGGTGGCCATCGTGTGGATCGCGCGCGTGGAGATGGACGATCGCGGCCCCGGCCTCGGCCGCGCCCAGCGCGGCTTCGGCAATCTCCTGCGGCGTTACCGGCAGGTGCGGCGACATCGACGGGGTGTGGATCGAGCCGGTGACGGCGCAGCTGATGATGACCTTGCCTTGCGACATCCTAGTTCTCCTGAAGCGCGTTCATGCTGTCACGCCAACTGCGGGCGAGGGCCTCGCGCTGATCGGGTGCTGCAATGGCGATGAGCGCCCGCGCGCGGGCCTCGTGGCCCAGTTCGCGCAAGTCCGCCACGCCGTGTTCGGTAACAACGAGATCGACGTCGAAGCGCGACAGCGAAACCGGGCCGTGGCCGTGCCCCGCTGGCACGATGCGGCTGGCGCCACCCGCCGCAGAGGGCAGGGCAATCACGCGGAGTCCGCCCCGACTGGCGCGTGCGCCGCGCGCATAGTCACCCGCGCCGCCGGGGCCGGATAGGAACCCGCGCGACGACGCCTCGGCGTGGACTTGGCCGTAGAGATCGACTTCCATTGCCGAATTGATCGTCACCAGCCGCTCGATCCCGGCCAGCGTTGCCGGATCGTGGGTCACCGAGACGGGCTGGAACTGGAAGTGCTCGTGATCGAGCCCGGCATAGAGTTCTGCGCTGCCGATCGCGACACCGGCCAGCGCCGAGCGGCCCGGGGCCATTGCGCCCGAGCGGACGAGCGCGAGCGCGCCATCGCCGATGAGGCCGCTGTGGAGCCGCAGGTTGCGGTGCCCTGACAGGGCGCGCAGCACCGCATCGGGGATCTTGCCGAGGCCGGTCTGCAAGGTCGCCCCATCGGGGATCAGCGGCGCGATGGCGGCGGCAATCGCCTCGCTGACGGCGTCGCTGCCCCCTGCCATGGTCCGCAGCGGCTGGTCCTGTTCGTAGCAGGCGGTGATGGCGGAAAGGGGAACGCCGGGATCGCCAGGCGTGCGCGGCATCGAGGGGTTGATGTGCGCAATGCGGACCGGGATTTCGCGCCAGAGCGCGGCGATGAAGCCCGTCTCGGCACCAAAGCTGCAATGGCCCTCGTCATCCGGCGGACTGCACATGAACAGGGCCGCGGCGGGCCGTTCGCGCCGGTAGAGCCGCAGTATATCCTGATAGCAAAGCGGGCGAAAATCGCAGCGCGCGCCTTCGCGGCGCAGTTCGGGCGTCTGGAAGAAGGTCAGCACCCGCGCTTCCGGGCCAGCGCTCCAGACCGCCTTGTTGAGGCCAGGCACGAACACGCCGGAGAAGGTCATCGCGCCGAGTGCGGACCCTGCTGCGGCCACTTCGCTGACGAGCAGATCGGACTCGGCCGGGCTCGACGAGACCAGCGTGAGACCGCCCGGCGGGAGGACGCCGGGCAGGTCTCCGGGGCGCAGATGGCGCGTGGTCATGTGCTGCGCCCCGGTGAGACTACTTGACGTACTTGTGGAATTCCGGCGCGCGCCGTTCCTGGAATGCGCGCATGCCTTCCTTCGATTCCTCGGTGTCGTAGAACAGCTTCACCGAATTCAGCGCCATCATCGAGATGCCGCGAATGTTGTCGCTGTCGGCATTGAAGCTGCGCTTGGCAAGCGCGAGCGCGGTGGGGGAGCGCTGGCCGAGCATCTCGGTCCATTCATCGACCGCCGCATCGAGCTCGGCCGCCGGGACGACCTTGTTGACGAGGCCCATCTCCATCGCTTCCTGCGCGGAATACTGGAGGTTGAGGAACCAGATCTCGCGCGCCTTCTTGTCACCCACGTGGCGGGCAAGGAAAGCCGTGCCCCAGCCGGCATCGACCGAGCCGACTTTGGGGCCGACCTGGCCGAACTTGGCCGTGTCCGCGGCGATGGTGAGATCGCACAGCGTGGCGAACACATTGCCGCCGCCGATGGCAAAGCCGTTGACGCGGGCGATGACGGGCTTGGGGATGTCGCGGATGATCGACTGGAACTCGTCGATCGGCAGGCCCACGATGCCGCGTCCGTCGTACTGGCCGTCCTTCGCGCTCTGGTCGCCGCCGGTGCAGAAGGCCTTGTCGCCCGCGCCAGTCAGCACGACGGAGGAGACATTCCTGTCATCCGCCGCCAGCTTGAACGCCGCGATCAGCTCCTCGATCGTCTTCGCGCGGAAGGCGTTGTAGAGCTTGGGGCGGTTGATCGTGACCCATGCGGCCCGGCCGCGCACTTCATAGAGAATGTCTTCGAATTCGGGAGTGCTCATGGCGCATCCTTTCGTGAGATTTCGAGGCTGAGAGAGCTGCGCCTCAGACCATGTTCATGCCGCCGGAGACCGAGATGGCCTGCCCGGTGATGTAGGCGCCGTCTTCCGAGGCGAGCAGCGCGACGATGCCGGCATAGTCCTCGGGCTCGCCCATGCGGCCGAGCGGGATGCCGCGTTCAAGCGCAGCCTTCCACTTCTCCGCCTCCGGGCCGGTCCCGGCGACTTCGGCCATCATCGGCGTGTTGGTCGGCCCCGGGCAGACCGCGTTGCACAGCACGTTCTTGCGCGCGAGTTCGCGCGCGATCGACTTGGTGAAGCTGATGAGGCCGCCCTTGCACGCCGAATAGACCGCTTCCATCGCGGTGCCGACCTTGGCGGCATCGGAGGCGATGTTGATGATGCGCCCGCCGCCATGTTCGACCATCCGGCCCGCCACGGCGTAGTGCGTGTTGAGGTTGCCGGTGAGATTGATCGAGATGACCTTGTCCCAGAACTCGGGCGTGGTCTTGAGGAACGGGGCAGGGCGGTCCCACCCGGCGTTGTTTACCAGCGCCCAGATCGGGCCAAGTTCCGCCTCGACCGCCTCGACCGCTGCCTGAACCGCAGGCAGGTCGCTCACATCGAGCTGCCAGGTGCGGACCGTGGCGCCGGGGCCTGCCAGCTTGGCGGTCTCCTCACCGGCTGCCGTGCTCAGGTCGAAGATGGCGACCTTGCAGCCCTCTGCCGCGAGCCGCAGCGACAGGGCACGACCAATGCCCTGGCCACCGCCAGTGACAATCGCGACTTTTCCGTCCAGTCCTCTCAAGCAATCCTCCATTCGGGTACGGCGGTCAGAGATCTAAGTCCTGCCCGCCTTCAGCTTCACCGCCAGCCAGTTCGAGCAGGCGGTTCTTGATTTTCACGAGCACCAGCGCGGCTGCGTCGAGTTCGTCCTCGCTGACGGTCGCCAGAATGTCGGCTTCGACAGCGTCCACGCTTTCGCGGATCGTCGAGACCAGCCGCTGGCCTGCACGGGTCAGGTAAACCCGGCGGGCGCGGGCATCGCGTTCGTCGGAGCGCCGTTCGACGAAGCCGGCGGCTTCCATCCGGTCGACCAGGCCGCCAATGGCAACCTTGGTGAGGTCGAGATCGGCAGCAAGCGCTGTCTGGGTCATGCCATCACGGCGCGAGAGGAAGGCGAGCACCCACCACTGCGAGCGCGTCAGCCCCAGCGGCTTGAGCGCGCGGTCGACGACAATGCGGCGCAGGCGCGAGACGTCGTGGATGAGGAAGCCGAAACGCAGGCTGGAATCGAGGTTTTTCTGAATCATGCGGGCATCTCCGGGAGTGGATGCTCCCGGACTAGCCGTCGCCGCGCCGGGCGCAAGAGGCTGCGTAAGCCAGTTCACTTTCTGCGCGCCAGCTTGCCCTTGAACATGTCGCGCGAGATGATCGTCTTCATCACCTCGATCGAGCCGCCCGCGATCTTGACTATGCGCGCATCGGCATAGGCGCGGGCGATAGGGTATTCCCACATGTAGCCCCAGCCGCCGAACAATTGCAGGCACTTGTCGACGGTTTCGCAGTGCAGCTCGGAGGTCACCATCTTGGCCATGGCAGCGTCTACCGGATCAAGTTCCCCGCGCATGAACAGCTCGATGCACTTGTCGGTAAACACACGTGCCATCACGCTGCGGGCCTTGAGGTCGGCGAGCACAAACTGGGTGTTCTGAAAATCGGCGATGGTCTGGTCGAAGGCCTTGCGCTCGCTGGTGTACTGGGCGGTGTAGTCGATCACCGTCTCGACCACGGTGGCCGAGCGGATGGCCTGCGCCAGCCGCTCTTGCGCCAGTTTGGTCATCATCAGGGAAAAGCCCTGGCCTTCCTCGCCCAGCATGGCATCGGCATCGACGCGCAGGTTGTCGAAGAACAGCTCCGAAGTGTCCTGTGCCTTCATCCCCAGCTTGTCGAGGTTCTTGCCCCGGTTGAAGCCGGGCAGCGATGCATCGACGAGGAACAGCGTGACGCCCTTGGCCCCTGCGGCGGTGTCGGTCTTGGTGGCGAGCACCAGCACGTCGCACATCTGGCCGTTGGAAATGAACACCTTCTGGCCGTTGATCACGAAGTGATTGCCATCGCGTTCGGCCTTGGTGCGGATCGCCTTCAGGTCGCTGCCAGCGTGCGGTTCGGTCATGCCGAGCGAGCCGATCGCCTCGCCGCGCACCATCTTCGGCAGCCATTGCCGCTTCTGCGCTTCGCTGCCGAAGGTGAGGATATAGGTGGCGACGAGATCGGTATGGATCAGGAAGCCTGGACCGCTGGCCCCGACGCGCCACAGTTCCTCGAACACAACCACATCGAAGAGATAGTCAAGTCCAAGGCCGCCGTATTCTTCCGGCACGGTGCAGCACAGCAGGCCGGCCTCGCCCGCCTTGAGCCACAGCTCGCGCGGGACGATGCCGTCCTTCTCCCATTGCTCGTGGTAGGGGACGATTTCCTTCTCGACGAAGTGGCGCACGGTCTGGCGCCACATCTCGTGCTCGGGCTGGAAGAGGGAACGTTCGATCATTTTGCAGCCTTCAAGCGTGCGGTGAACGGTCGGATTGTGTGCCTTCAGTCGAAAAGGTCATGGTAGTCTCCGTGCTGGCTCCACATGGCTCAGCGGCCAATTGCCCTTGCCAGATAATGTTAAGCTGTTTACTACATGATTCGAGGCTGTCAAGCGCGAGTGGAGGGAAACCGCCACATTTGAGCGATAAGGCAGGATATCGGATCGAGGAGATGGGGATGTCAGGAGCAGCGCAATCGTTCGGCATTGCCGCGCTCGGCGGCTATGTCCCGCTGCTGCGGCTGGACCGTAAGACGGCGGCGCGCGAGCTGGCCTGGTCGGGCCTCCCCATGCCGCGCAGCGGCACACGCGCGGTTGCCGATTGGGATGAAGATGCCTTCACGATGGCCGTGGAAGCGGCGCGGCCCCTATGCGGCATGAGCGCGCCCGATGCGCTGCGGTTTGCCTCGACCTCGGCGTATTTCACGGACCGGGCGCAAAGCGGAATGGCGCTGGATGCGCTGGCGCTCCCCCGCACGGTGCGCACCAGCGATGCCGCAAATTCGCGCCGTGCCGCGACGTCCGCGCTGCTTGAGGCCCTGCTTGGCGACCGCGACGAGATCGTGACGGCTGGCGAGAGGCGGCCCACGCAGGCAGGCAGCGCGGCGCAATTGGCCTTCGGAGATGGTGCTGCTGCCGTGCGCACCGGAGCCGGGGCCCCGGTGCGCCTTGCCGGCTACGCCAGCCTCTCGCACGATCTGGTGGACCGCTACGCCTCGCGCGAGCACGAGGTCTCCTACGCCTACGAGGAGCGCTTCGTGCGCGATACCGCGGTCGCCGAAGTGCTGCTGCCGGTCGTGCGTGCAGCCTGCGAGAACGCCGGGATTGCCTCGGCGCAGCTCGCCCATGTCGCCGTCCACGAACCGGTTGGCGGCTGCTGGCGCGCGATGGGCAAGCCCCTGGGGTGCAAGGCTGCCAATCATTGTGAAGTGGTTTCCGAAAAGGTCGGCAATCTGGGGGCCGCCCATGCGCTCTTCGGGCTCGGCCTTGCGCTCGATGCGGCGCAGGCTGGCGAGTTCGTGCTGCTCGTCGGCTTCGGCAGCGGTGCGGATGCGCTTATCTTCGAAGTAACCGGCCCGGTACCGGGCGCTTCAGCCATGCGCAGCGCGCTTGACGAGGGCCAGATCCTTGCGAGCTATTCCCGCTTCCTCAGCTTGACCGGCTCGGTCGAACTCGACTGGGGCATGCGCGCCGAGTTCGAGCAGAAGGCGCAGGCGACCGTGCTTGAGCGGGTTGGGCGCGACATGATCGGCTTCATCGGCGGGCGTGACAGCACCGGCAACGTGCAGTTTCCCAAGAGCGCCTTTCCGGTCAATCCTGCGCTCAGTGCGGCCGAGGCAATGGAAGACGTCCGCCTCGCCGATCTGGAAGCGACAATCGTGTCGATCACCGCCGACAGGCTCAATTTCTGCCCGGACCCGCCCTTCGACTTCGGCCTCGTCCAGTTCGATAACGGTGCGAGAGTTCTCATGGAAATGGTCAACCGCCCGGCCGACGGCTTTCGCGTGGGCGACCGTGTGCGGATGCGGCTGCGGATCAAGTCCCACAATCGCAGTCTGGGTTTTCGCACTTACTTCTGGAAGGCGGCGCCGCTGGCGCGGCCCCTGCTTGGAGACGCCTGATGGCTACGGGTATTCGCGACAAGGTCGCCATCGTCGGCATGGGCTGCACGCGCTTCGGCGAGCGCTGGGACATGGGTGCGGACGGACTGATGGTCGAAGCCTTCACCGAAGCGCTGGCCGATGCCGGGATCGAGCGCGCGCGAATCGAGGCTGCGTGGGTCGGCAATGCGCTCGACGATATCAACGTCGGCAACAGCGCGCTGCCTGCGGCCCATGCCCTGCGGCTTGACAAGGTGCCGGTCACCCGCGTCGAGAACATGTGCGCCACGGGAACCGAGGCGCTGCGCGGCGCGGCCTATGCCGTGGCGTCCGGCGCGGTGGATGTGGCGCTCGCCATCGGTGCCGAGAAGCTGAAGGACACCGGCTACGGCGGGCTGCCGCTGCGCACCAAGGGCATGCAGAACGATCTGTGGATGCCCTATGGTTCGGCCCCCGGCACGTTCGCGCAGCTCGCGGGGGCCTATGCCGCGCGACACGGTATCGCTCCCGCCGATCTGAAACGCGCGATGGCGCATGTTTCGTGGAAGAGCCACCAGAACGGCGCGCTTTCGCCCAAGGCGCACCTGCGCGGCGCGGTCGATATGGACAAGATCCTCAATGCGCCGCTGATCGCCGATCCGCTGGGGCTGTTCGATTGCTGCGGCGTTTCGGACGGCGCAGCGGCGGCCATCGTGACGACGCCGGAAATCGCCCGCGCGCTCGGCAAGGCCGATCCGGTCATGATCAAGGCGATCCAGCTTTCGGCGAGCAATGGCTGGGAAATGCAGTTTGGCGCGTGGGATGGGGCCTCGGTGCCCAACACCCGCGCGGCCGCCGCGCGCGCCTATGCCGAAGCGGGTATCCGCGATCCCCGCGCCGAGCTCGACATGACCGAAGTGCACGACTGCTTCTCGATCACCGAACTGGTGATCATGGAGGATCTGGGGCTCTCCGACGAGGGCCGCGCTCCGGCCGACATCCTCGATGGGCGCTATGATTCGGGCGGCGCGATCCCGTGCCAGCTCGATGGCGGGCTCAAGTGCTTCGGCCATCCGGTCGGCGCTTCGGGCCTGCGCATGGCGTATGAAGTTTACACCCAGCTTCAGGGCCGGGCGGGTGAGCGCCAGCGGGGCAAGGTCGATTTCGGCCTGACGCACAACCTTGGCGGATCGCCGTTCAACAGCGTGGCCGCTGTCGCGATCCTTGGCCGGCTGAACTGAGAGGAAGAGGCAAATGGCGGGTCTTTGGTTTGACGAATTCACCGTGGGGCAGGTGTTCAGGCATGAGGTGCGCAAGACCGTGCTGGATTACGAGAACAGCCTGTTTTCATCGCTCACCTACAATCCGGCGCAGATCCACATCGATCACGCTTACTGCGAAGGCACCGAATTCGGCCAGCCGCTGATGAACTCGATCTTCACGCTGGGTCTCGTGATCGGGCTGAGCGTGCAGGACACGACGATGGGCACCACGGTCGGCAATCTCGGCATGACCGATACGACCTTCCCCAAGCCGGTCTTCTCGGGCGACACCCTCCGCGCCGAAACGCGCGTGCTGGAGCTTCGCGAAAGCAAATCTCGCCCGACGCAGGGCATCGTGACGTTTGAGCATGTCGGGCTCAACCAGCGCGACGAAGTGGTGTGCCGTACCGTGCGCAATGCGCTCATGATGAAGAAGCCGGTGGCATGAGGCTGCGTTCGCTTCTGTTCGTGCCCGGAGACAGCGAGCGCAAGTTCGCCAAGGGCCGTGCGGCCGGTGCGGACGTGCTGATCCTCGATCTCGAGGATGCCGTCGCGCCTTCGATGAAAGCGGCGGCGCGCGAGCTGGTCGCGGGATGGCTGGGTGAGGCGGGCGATATCGAGGCCAGCCTCTTCGTGCGGGTCAACCCGCTCGACACCGGGCTGACCGCCGATGATCTTGCCGCCGTGGTGCGCCCCGGCCTTGCCGGCATTCTCGTGCCCAAGGCCAACGGCGCGCACGATATTGCCACCATTGCGGCGATGATTGATCCGCTGGAAGCCGCCGCCGGGATGGCGCCGGGCACGGTCAGGATCATGGTCGTCGCCACCGAGACCCCGCAGGCGATGTTCGCCCTCGGCAGCTACACGCCGCCGCATCCGCGCCTTGTCGGCCTGACCTGGGGGGCGGAAGACCTGGCCGCTGCCATCGGCGCGACGGACAACAAGGAACCCGATGGGCGGTGGACTGAGCCCTATCGCTACGCGCGCTCGCTGTGCCTGTTCGCCGCCGCTTCGGCCGGGGTTGTGCCGGTCGATACGCTCTATGCCGATTTCCGCGATGCCGAGGGGCTTGAGACCGATTGCCGCCGCGCCCGCCGCGACGGGTTCCTTGGCCGCATCGCCATCCATCCCGATCAGGTCGCCACGATCAACCGCTGCTTCACGCCGTCCGAGGCGGAAGTCGCCCATGCCCGCCGGATCGTGGACGCGTTCGCCGCCAATCCCGATGCGGGCACGCTGGGGATTGATGGCAAGATGGTCGATATCCCGCACCTCAAGGCCGCATTGAAGACGCTCGCCGCTGTCGGAGAAACCGAATGACCCAAGCCCGTCCGCTTCCCACCGAGGAAGACCTTCAGGCCATCCGCGAGGGCGTCCGCGCTGCCTGCGCGCCGTTTGGCGATGATTATTGGCTGGCCCGCGACAATGACGGCCAGTTCCCGCGCGAGTTTCACCGCGCCATGGCCGATGGCGGCTGGCTCGGCATCACCATGCCCGAGGAATTCGGCGGTTCGGGCCTTGGGGTGACCGAGGCGATGACCATGATGAACGAGGTTGCGGCCTGCGGCGGCGGCTTCGCGGCGGCTTCGACCATCCACATCAACCTGTTCGGCCCGCACCCCATCGTGGTGAAGGGCACGCCCGAGCAGAAGGCGCGCTGGGTGCCGCGGCTGGTCGCGGGCGAGGACCAGTGCTGCTTTGGCTTTACAGAGCCCGATGCGGGGCTCAACACCACCCGGATCAAGACTTTCGCCGAGAAGGTGCCCGGCGGCTACGTGGTGCATGGGCAGAAGGTCTGGACCTCCACCGCGCAGGTCGCCAACAAGATCATGCTGCTGACCCGCACGACCAAGCTGGAAGACTGCGCCCGGCCGACCGACGGGATCACCATTTTCTACACCGATCTCGACCGTTCGAAGATCGACGTGCACCTCATCCCCAAGATGGGCCGCAAGGCGGTGGATTCGAACGCGATCTTCATCGACGGGCTGTTCATTCCCGAGGAAGACCGCATCGGCGAGGAGGGGAAGGGCTTCGGCTATATCCTCCACAGCCTCAATCCCGAGCGCATCCTGATCGCCGCCGAAGCCATCGGCATCGGCCGCGATGCACTGCGCCGGGGCGTCAACTACGCCAAGGAGCGCGTGGTGTTCGATCGGCCCATCGGCATGAACCAGGGCATTCAGCACCCGCTCGCGGAAAAGTGGATGTACCTCGAAAGCGCCTGGCTGATGACCCAGCAGGCAGCACGCCTCTATGATCAGGGCCTGCCCTGCGGGGCCGAAGCCAATACCGCGAAGTTCCTTGCCGCGCGTGCTTGCCATGATGCGGCTTGGCAGGCCGTCGCGACCCACGGCGGCTTCGGCTACGCCAAGGAATACCATGTCGAGCGGCTCTACCGCGAAAGCGCACTGACCCGGCTCGCCCCGATCACCGAGCAACTGATCCTCTGCTTCATCGCGGAGAAAGTGCTCGATCTGCCCAAGAGCTATTGAGGAACATTCCATGGGATTGATGGACGGTAAGGCCGTGCTCGTGACGGGCGCGGGGCGCGGCGTGGGACGCGGGATCGCGCTGGCGATGGCGGAGGCCGGCGCTGCGGTCGTGGTCAACGATCTGGGCGTGGCGCTGAGCGGCGAGGGCGCCGATGAAGGCTCCCCCGCAGAGCAGGTCGTGGAGGAAATCCGCGCGGCGGGCGGCAAGGCCATCGCCAATCACGACAGCGTGGCCGAATGGGACGGAGCCTGCCGCATGGTCAAGGCCGCCGTCGATGGCTTCGGGCGGATCGACGGGGTGGTCAACAACGCGGGCAACTTGCGCGATGTCTACTTCCACAAGATGAGCCCCGAGGATTTCCGCGCGGTGATCGACGTGCACCTGATGGGCAGCTTCCACACCAGCCGCGCGGCGGCCCCGTTCTTCAAGGAGCAGGGCAGCGGGGCCTATGTCCACATGACTTCGACCAGCGGCCTGATCGGCAATTTCGGGCAGGCCAACTATTCCGCCGCCAAGCTGGGGATCGTCGGCCTCTCGAAGTCCATCGCGCTCGATATGCAGCGCTTTGGTGTCCGCTCGAACGCCGTCGCGCCGTTCGCTTGGACGCGGATGATCGATTCCATTCCGACCGATACGCCTGAGCAGCAGAAGCGGGTCGATGGCCTCAAGAAGCTCGATGCCAACAAGATCGGGCCGCTGTGCGTCGCCCTGTGCGGCGATGGCGCGGCCAAGGTTACGGGGCAGATCTTCGGCGTGCGCAACAACGAGATCTTCCTGTTCTCGCAGCCGCGCCCGATGCGTGCCGCGCACACGGCGGAAGGCTGGACGCCAGAAGCGATCACCGAGCGGGTCTTCCCCCAGTTTGCGAACGACTTCTATCCGCTGCACCGCTCTGCCGATGTGTTCAGCTGGGATCCGGTGTGATCCAGCCAGCTGCGATCCTCGCGCATGATTTTGGCCGGCCGGAACAGACCTATGGCCCGCGCGATGCGATCCTCTATGCGCTGGGCGTGGGGCTGGGCTGCGATCCCTGCGATGCGGCCGATCTGGCGTTTCTGGACGAGCGGGCGCTTTCGGTCCTGCCGACTTTTGCGGTCACGCTATGCTCGCCGGGGATGTGGATCAAGGAACCTGCGCTGGGCGTCGATTTCGGCAAGCTGGTCCATGCCGCGCAGTCCGCAGAATTCCTCGCCCCCCTGCCGCCCTCGGCGCGCGTGCGGGGTGAGGCGCAGGTCATCTCGCTGACCGATCGCGGCGAAGGCAAGGGCGCGGTGCTCGTGCTCGAGCGGCGGATCTTCAATGCCGACGGCGGCGAACTGCTCTGCCGGCTTGAGCAGACCTTGCTTCTACGCGGAGACGGCGGCTTTGGCGGCCTGCCCGCGCCGCGCAGTGTCGATGCCTTGCCCGAACGCAAACCCGATCTGATGGCGCGCTTTGCGACGAGCTCGCGCGCGGCGCTGATCTACCGGCTCTCGGGCGACTGGAACCCGTTGCACCTCGATCCTGCCGTTGCGGCGAAGGCCGGTTTCCCCAGACCGATCCTGCACGGCCTTGCAAGCTACGGCGTCGCTGGCGCAGCCATATCGCGCGCGCTGGGCCGCGATCCGGCGGGGCTCAGGCTGCTGGCCTGCCGCTTTTCGGGGGTGGTCATGCCGGGCGACGAACTCGACTGGTGCATCTGGCGCGATGGCAATCACGCCGCCCGTTTCACCGCCCATGTCGGCACGCGCAAAGTGCTCGACGGCGGGCAGATCGCTTGGAAAGTGAAACCATGACAATCGCCTTGCCCAGCCTATTCAGTCCATTGCAGATGGGCGCGCTGGCGCTGCCGAACCGGGTCGTCATGGCTCCGCTTACGCGCGCCCGTGCCAGTGTGGACAATGTGCCCACTGCGCTGATGGCGATTTACTATGCGCAGCGTGCCGATTGCGGGTTGATCGTGTCCGAGGCGACGGCCGTCGATCCGCTCGGCATGGGTTGGTACCGCGTCCCGGGAATCTGGACCGATGCAATGGTCGAAGGCTGGCGCGCAGTCACCAATGCGGTCCATGCTGCGGGAGGGCGTATCGTACTTCAGCTGTGGCATATGGGGCGATTGGTCCTGCCCGACTACATCGGCGGTGCGCAGCCGCTGGGGCCATCGGCCATCGCTGCCACGGGCGAGACGTTCGCCCCGCCCGGCGAAGGGTATCAAGGCGGTTTCCTGCCGATGAAGCCCTATGTCATCCCGCGCGAGATGGACACCGCAGACATTGCTCTGCTCGTCGAAGCGTTCGGGCAAGGTGCCGCGCGCGCCCGGGATGCGGGTTTCGATGGGGTCGAGGTCCACGGCGCCAACGGCTACGTGATCGACCAGTTCCTGCAAAGCGCGAGCAACCGGCGAAGCGATGACTATGGCGGCAGCCTTGCCAACCGCACACGGCTGCTCGAGGAGGTGCTGGAGGCGGTGACGTCCGAGATGCCGGCGGATCGTGTCGGGCTGCGGATCAGCCCGACCAGCGCGCGCAAAGGCATGGGTGATGAGGATCCGGGCGCCCTCGCCGAAGGGGTAGCCACGATAGCAGGCCGTTTCGGTCTTTCCTATGTCCACCTCATCGAACCCATTGCTTCGGGTTTCATGGAGCGCCCGGACAATCCTGTGGTCGAACGGGTACGCAAGGCCTTCCCTGGGGTCACCATTCAGAACGGCAGCTTCGATGCGGCCAGTGCCGATGCCTGTATCACCAGCGGGCAGGCCGATGCCGTGTCGTTCGGACGCCCCTACATCGCCAATCCTGATCTCGTGCGCCGCATGCGCGAGGGGCTTCAGATCGCGGCACCCGATTTCGATTATGCCTATGTCGGGGAAGCGCGGGGGTACACCGACTACCCGGTGCTCTAGGAGATGCTGCGGTTCTCGCCTGCCCACCAGGGCGCGCGGAGGTCTTTCTTTGATATCTTGCCGCTGGGCACCAATGGGAAGCTTTCCATGAAAACCACGCGCTTGGGCGCCTTGTAGGCGGCAAGCAGGGTTCGCGCATGGGCGATGAGTTCTGCCTCGTCGGCCGTGCTCCCCGGGCGGAGCATGATGCAGGCCAGCACTGCCTCTCCCCAGCGCGCATCAGGCACCCCAATCACCGCGACTTGCGCGACCGCAGGGTGGGTCGACAGCGCGTTCTCCACTTCGGCGGAATAGATGTTCTCGCCGCCGGAGACGATCATGTCCTTCAGCCGGTCGACAAGGTAGTAGAACCCTTGCGCATCGCGCCGGGCGATGTCTCCGGTACGGTACCAGCCATGCTGGATCGCCTTTGCGGTTGCCTCAGGCTGCTTCCAGTATCCAGCCGTGATCGCAGGCGCGCGTACGACCAGTTCACCCGGCTCGCCATCGGGCACGTCCTCACCCTCGCTATCGATGATCCGGAAGCTGATGAGTGGCAGTGGCCGTCCGCACGATTGCAGACGGCCCTCATCGTTCAGATCGTGTTCGTCCGGCCGCAGGATCGAGAACGCTCCGCCAGCTTCGGTCGATCCGTAGAACTGCATGAACTGCCCTGGCATTCGCTGGATCGCCCGCCGAATGAGCCCGAGCGAAATGGGCGAGCCGGCATAGAGTGTCAGGCGCACCGAGGAAAAATCGGTGTGCTCCGCTGACGGATGGTCGATCAGCATCTGGATCATCGTGGGTGTCAGCGTCAGCAGCGACGGTCGGTCGCGCTGGATCGCGGCACACATCACGGCTGGATCGAACTGGCGCAGGATCCCGACTGCAACGCCGTTGTAGAGGCACTGGATCGCGATGCCGAGCGCAAGCAGATGGAAATTCGGCAAGGGATTGAGGAACAGGTCGTCGTGCTGCCACTGATAGGCCGGTTCCAGATGCTCGCACAGGCGCATTCGGTTAAACCCGCCGTGGCTCAACATCACCCCCTTGGGTACGCCGGTGGTGCCTGAGGTATAGAGCTGGAGCGCGATGTCCTCCTCGCTTACGGCGACTGCAGGATAGCTGTCCAGTTCGCCAGCGAACCGCGCTTCCAGCGTGTCCTCGTCATCGAACCATACCGTCTCGACCTCGCTGCCAGCCATTGCAAGAGCCTCCCGCCAGAGCGGCTCGAGGGCGCGCTCGGCAAAGACCAGCCCTGTTTCGCAATCGGCGATCAGAGCGGCCAGTTCGGGTGCAGCAAGCCGCCAGTTGAGCGGTACGAAAGTTGCGCGTGTACGCGCCGTGCCGATCAGCGCGAAGTAGAGGTCCGGACTGTTGAGACCGAAAAATCCGATGCGATCGCCAGCACCGACGCCTCTTGCGAGAAGTCCGCGTGCGATGCGGTTGGCGATGCGGTCGAACTCGGTGAACTCGATGGTGCGTGAGCCGTGTACCAGTGCTCGCCGATCCGGTTCGTGTCGTGCGAAATAGGCGATGGTATCACCGAGCGTGCGCACTTCTGGATAGAGCCACATATCCTGGTCCCGTGTCAGCCAGCGGCTTTGGCGATAGGCATCGAAACGTCTCCCGGTGAGCCGGTCCGCAGCAGCGTTTCCGCGTGCTCTTGACTATGTGACTAGGGTAGGGTTCAAAAAATGTCAACTGATTTACCAAATTCAAGGAGCCCATGACTGTACTCGATCCATCGTGTGCCGATGTCCCGCTGGGCTATCCGGCGCTCGAACGCGGCACCCTTGCGATTCCCGCCGAACAGACGATCGCCACTGGTCAACTGGCTATCGCGCCAATCTATTGCAGTGAACACGTCGTGGGCAAAGCCATGCGCAAAGCCGCAGTGCTGCGCGAGGAACTGCTCCCCACAACCAAGTTCTGGAATTCCAGCAGCCGTCCTGAGGAGGCGCTGTCGGCTTTCGACCGGACAGTCGATCGGCATGGCTCGAAACGGTCGCTCTCTACCTGCTGCGCTGGCGACTGCCTACCCGCAAGAACTACGTTGAGCCCTGGAAGGCACTGATCTGGCTGCGCGACGAGGGCAGAGTGCGCGCCATCGGCGTCTCCAACTTCCGGCACGAGCATCCTCGGCATCACGAGGTCGATCGAGAAGAGCATGCGCGCTTTCGCACTGATGGACGGCGGCGCTTCTGTGCAGTTGTAGCCTTGCGCTAGGATCTCTCATTCGCGTTGCGGCAGTATCCTGTTGTGATGGTACATCAGTTCAACAGCCGAAACTCTATTCATCTGATCGCCGAAACATACGATCGCAGAAACGAAGTTCGCGGGGGTATTGGTGGGGGTATTTGCGCCTGTTCTAAGATAATGAATAACAACATCAGATGGTTAGAGCTGCCTTATAGATCCCTCCTCCGCTACCAATCGCTTATCCGGAAGCTTCCAGATGCTTCCGGGCATTCCAAGAAGATCAAAGAAGAGCAGAGGTTTGCGGGTGATTCGGGTCCGCATGCGCCTGGTGCCTTCCTCGTGCAACCAAATTTGGCGTGAGTGGTGGGCACCGGAATGACAGACACTGGGGTTGCGAGCCTGTCAGCTGGAATACGCCAAGATTAAAGTCTTCTAACGCGCGCTTCGCCGCAGTGGGGTTGCTCATCCGCAGCTGTGGACGGCTCGGACCGGCCAGCACGAAACAAGCCTCCGGCCCTTGGACCGGAGGCTTGCCCTGCCAGCCCGCGGCGTTGGGGCTCCTCGGCCAGCACTTGCCCCAGATTGATCAGTTTGCCCCCGGCTCGGCGGCGCACGATCGCTCCGTCTTCGACGGTAGCGATACCGGCTGAGGCATACCCGCGGTATTGGTGCCGACGTAATGCTGTGAACAGGCAACCTTCAACAGGCTGGCCACTGACGATCCCCACAATGCCACACATGATAAGTCCCTTCGCCGCATAGAGCATGGCTGTTGGTTATCCCTTTCGGCATGGGCTCTCTGCGCCTGCGGCCTTTGCGGCGGCTTTTCTGGCGGGTTACGAATGCGTCATGTTGGCAGGACAGGGCCAGGTCTCCGCAGGAAGGCCACAACCGGGGTGCCTGCCGTTTGATCCGATCCGGACATGATTTGCCACAAGGCCATTGCAAGACATGTTGCGATGAGACTATGGGCGCCCGCATTCGTTACCGGCAGGCTGGACCTCTGCTGGGCATGTCGTCAATTTGACAGCAGGCAGCAGAGATGGTCCGATTTTTGTCCCTTACGCGACAGTTCTGGTGGGTTGCCGTTGCTTGCAGCCTGCCAGGAACCTCTTTCGCACAAGCCGGTCCTTCAACCGCCGATCAAGCCGCTGTTTCGAAGCTGACGTTGGAAGCGGCCATGCTGGCTGCCGAGAACGACAACATCGATGTGCTCCGTTCCCGGCTCGCAGTCCGAACCGCAGAGGCAAACCGGAAGATCGCCGATACCGCACCCAACCCCAACCTGAATCTCAGCGCAGTCCAGATCCGTCCGAACCTGATCGGTACGAGGCGCGTGGACCAGATCGCCGATACGCTGGTCAGCGTGGACATGGTGCTGGAACGCGGTGGCAAGCGCCGGGCGAGGACCGCTGCGGCATCCGCCCTGCTGGCGGCAAGCCGAACCGATCTGGCTGCAACCCGGCGCGATATTCGCGAGGCCATCTTCGACAGCTACTTCGATCTCAAGGCTGCCGAACAGCGGGTCGACCTGCTTGGAAACATTGCGGCCAGCTATACGCAGGGCCTGCAGCTGGCCGGCCTGAAAACGCGTTCCGGTGCCATTTCCGGTGCCGATCTGGCACGCCAGAAGGTAGAGGCATCGCGCGCGAACACCGATCTTCAGCAGGCCCAGGCCGATCTGCGGAGCGCGCGCCTCGTTCTTGCCACTCTGATCGGGCAGGAGCGATTGGCCGATACGATCTCCACCACATCGGATTGGCCCGGCAGCGATGTTTCCGGCCAGCCGGCGCCTGCCGATCTGCTGGCATTGCAGCGACCCGAGGTGCTGTCGGCGCAATCGCGGCTCAGCGCGGCCCAGCGCAGTCTCGACGGGGCCAACGCGCTGCGCAAGCAGGATGTCACGGTCACGCTCCAGTATGAACGCGCACCCGCATCGCTGGGCATCGGCAGTTCGGTCGGTTTTGGCGTTTCGGTTCCGCTCGCGATCCGCAATCGCTATCGCGGCGAGGTCGATGCGGCGGGGACCCAGCTCGTTCAGGCCGAAGCCGAACTGCGCAAGGCGACTGCCGTGGCCACTGCCGACATCGTGATTGCCCGCAATGCCTACCAGCAAGCAGCGACCCGGCGCCAGACGATCGAGGACGAGCAGCTTCCTGCGGCCCGCCACGCCGCCCAGATCGCCGAGTTCGCCTACGGCAATGGCGCTACATCGCTGCTTGAACTGCTCGATGCGCGCCGCTCCCTGCGCGCGGTCGAGCTTGATGCAATCGACGCACGCAATGACGAGGCCCATGCCTTTGCCCGCTTGAACGCGGCGCAGACTACAGCGGATGACAACTGAAATGCGCGCTACCACCCTGTTTTCCGGAACCGTTCTGCTCGCGCTTGCCGCCGGCTCGCTGGCCGCCTGCGGCAGTTCCGCTCCGCCCGAAGCGCCGCCTGCCAAGACCGAACCCGGGGTGATCGCCTTCGCTCCGGGGTCGGATGAGCTCAATGCGGTCACGGTTCTCACAGCCAAGTCCAGCCCGCTGCCGGTATCGGCAGACCTCAATGCCCGGCTCGTGGTTGACGAGACGCTGACCAGCCGGGTCGGCACCCCCGTGGCCGGACGCGTGACGCAGCTGCTTGCCGATATCGCCGAGCCGGTCCGAGCCGGGCAGGTTCTCGCCACGATCGATGCGCCCGATCTGGGCCAGGCGCGGGCCGATGTGCTCACGGCGCAGGCGGTCAGCGCCCAGAAGGCGCGCGAGATGGCGCGCTCGCGCGTGCTGTTCCAGGGCGAGGCGATCGCCCGGCGGGATCTCGAGGCGGCCGAGGCCGACTCCGCATCCGCCGCCGCGGAACTCGAGCGCGCCCGGCTCAGGCTGCGCAATCTCGGTGGCGGGCGCGGGGACAGCCTGGCGCTGACCAGCCCGATCGCTGGTTACGTCGTCGATCGCCAGCTCAATCCGGGGCAGCAGGTCAGCGCCGGCCAGGGGCCGCTGTTCACCGTATCCGACCCGACCCGCCTCTGGCTTCTGATCGACGTTCCCGAGGATGCGGCTGCCCGCGCCAAGGTGGGCGAGATGGTTGAGTTCTCCGTACCCGCGTGGCCGGACCGGACGTTCACCGCGCGGGTTACCAAGGTGGGGCTGGCAGTCGACCCCAACACCCGCCGTGTGCAGCTGCGTGCCGAGCTTGCAAACACCGATCTGGCCCTGAAGCCTGAGATGTACGCCCGCGCCCGACTGGTGACCGATGACGGGCGCACTGCCATCAAGGTGCCGAATGCCGCAATCGTCGAAGCCGGGATCAAGAGCTTCGTGTTCCGTGTCGAGGGCCCGGGCCGGTTCCGCCGGATCCCGGTGCAGGTGGGCGAGCGGGGCGAGAACTTCTCGTTCGTCACCGCAGGCCTGAAGGACGGGGACAAGATCGTCGGTGAGGGCGCGCTGCTGCTCAATGCCCAGATGACCGGGAACTGAGTCCCATGCTGGAGAAACTGGCGACCTTTGTCATCGAGAAGCGCATTTTCGTCCTTCTCATGGTGGCTGCTCTCGTCTTCATCGGGGTCCGGGCTGTCTCGACCTTGCCGATCGAGGCCTTCCCCGATGTGCAGGACGTGCAGGTCGTCGTGATCAGCCAGCAACCCGGTCAGGCGCCCGAAGAGATCGAGCGCGCGATTTCGCTGCCGATCGAGCGCGCGCTGGCGGGCACCCCCGGCGTCACCGACATGCGTTCGGTCTCGATCACCGGCCTGTCGGTGGTCACGCTGATCTTTCGCGACGGGACGGATGACTACTTCGCCCGCTCGCAGGTACTGGAAAAGCTGCGCGACGCCGACTTGCCCAATGGCGTGACGCCGAGCCTTGCCCCGCTTTCCACGGCGGTCGGTGAAGTCTACCGCTATGTTCTCGACAAGCCTGCGGACATGCCGCTCTACGAAGCGCGCGCGATCCAGGACTTCGTGATCCGCCCGCGCATCCGCATGGTTTCGGGCGTGGCCGACGTTTCGAGCTTCGGCGGCAGCATCAAGCAGTATCAGGTTCTTGTCCGGCCCGACCAGCTCAAGCGTTTCGGCGTCACGATTGCCGATGTCCAGAATGCGGTGGGCAACGCCAATTCCAATGTCGGCGGCGGGTTCATCCGCAAGGGTGACGAGGATGTGGTCGTTCGCGGCGTCGGGCTGTTCGCCTCGATCGACGATGTGGGCCAGACGGTCGTCAAGCAGGTCAACGGCATACCGGTGCTGATCCGCGACGTGGGCGAGGTAAAGATCGGCAGTCCCGAGCGGGCCGGCATCGTTTCTTACGACCGCCAGAACGACGTGAGCGAGGGCATCGTCACGGTCGTGAAGGGGCAAAACGCCGCGCTTGTCGTCGCGGATGTGCGGCAGGCGGTCGACGAGCTGAACGCGCAGTTCCGGCTCGACGCCCAGCGGTCCGGCAGGCAGCCGATCCAGATACGTCCGACCTACCAGCGTACCAAGCTGCTTGACCGCACGGTCGAGACCGTGAGCGAGAACCTCCTCGTCGGCGCAACGCTCGTGACGGTGATCCTGCTGGTCTTCCTGCGCAACTGGCGCGCGGCCATGGTGGTCGCGGCGATCATCCCGCTTGCCTTGCTGGCAGCGTTCACCGGCCTCAGCCTTGCCAACGTGCCGGCCAATCTCATCTCGATGGGGGCGGTCGACTTCGGCATCATCATCGATTCCGCAGTCGTCCTGATCGAAGCACTGATGGTCGCGCTCGCGATGGAGGCGGCACGAACCAAGGGACAGGAGCCTGACATTGCGCAGCGCAAGGAAGTGCTGCGCAATGTCGTAGTCGATCTGGCGAGGCCGATCCTGTTTTCCAAGGCCATCATCATCATGGCCTTTGTCCCGATCTTCGCGTTCCAGCGAGTCGAGGGCAAGATGTTCCGGCCGGTCGCGCTCACGCTGTCGTTCGCGCTGGCCTCGGCGCTCATCCTCACGCTGACCTTCCTGCCGACCGTGCTCAGCTTCCTCGTCGAGCGCTATGACATGGCCGAGCGCCATCTGGCCTGGATTGACCGGATGCGCGATTTCTATCGGCGCGTTCTCGATTGGGCGCTGGTGCGGACCAAGGCGATCTTCCTCGGATCGGGCGCGCTCCTGCTGCTGACCGTCCTCCTCATCCCGCGCCTCGGCACCGAATTCCTGCCCAAGCTTGACGAAGGCAATATCTGGCTGACGATCCAGCTCACGCCCTCGGCGGCGATAGAGACGACCCGCAAGGTCGAGGCGCAGGCTCGAGCTATCATGTTGTCCTATCCTGAAGTCGCCCACGTCGGCACCGAGACCGGCCGCCCTGACGACGGCACCGACCCGAAGGGCCCGTCGAGCCTCCAGATGTTGATCGAGCTCAAGCCGCGCGGCGAGTGGCGCCCCCAGTTCCCGACGAAGGCGGCGCTGGAAGACGACATGCGCCGCAAGTTCGCGGCCATGCCCGGCGTGCCGACCAATTTCAGCCAGTACATCGAAGACAACGTCGAAGAGAGCCTGTCCGGTGTCAAAGGCGAAATCTCGATCAAGATCACGGGCGATGATCTCAACGTGCTCGAAGAGCTTGGCGAGAAGACCTCCGATGTCGTCAGCAAGGTGCCCGGGGCCTCCGACGTCGATGAAGTCAAGATCGGCGGGCAGACCGAAGTGCGCGCCATTCTCGATCGCGGCGCAATGGCCCGCTACGGCATCAACTCCGACGATGCCAACAACGTGGTCGCGACGGCCTTCGGCGGCGCGGTTGTCGGCACTGCCTACGAGAAGGACCGTAACTTCGATATCGTCGTCCGCCTTGCCGGCGACCAGCGCAATGCGGTCGATGACCTTGCCCAGCTGCAGGTGCCGCTCCCGGCAGGTGGCACGATCTCGCTAGGCCAGATCGCCCGCATCGAATTGCTTGTCGGCGCTTCGCGCATCAGCCGCGAGAACGGCAGCCGCAACGTTGCGGTGAAGGCCAACGTCGATGGCCGCGATCAGGGCGGCTTCGTGGCCGAAGCACAGAGGACCGTTGCCGAACAGGTCAAGCTGCCTGCCGGCTACCAGATGACCTGGGGCGGCCAGTTCGAGAATCAGCAGCGGGCGATGAAGCGGCTCGAATTGATCGTGCCGATCGCCTTGCTCGGCGTGTTCGTCCTCTTGTTTGGCGCCTTCCGGTCGGTGCGCTCGGCCGCACTCATTCTTGCCATGGTGCCCTTTACCAGCATCGGCGGCGTTGCGGCGCTCGGCGTTGCCGGATTGCACATGTCGGTCTCCGCCGCTGTCGGGTTCATCGCGGTGGCGGGTATCTCGGTGCAGAACGGCGTGGTGATGCTCGAACATATCACGCACCGGCTCCAGTCGGGTGATGCCTTCCACACTGCCGTGATCGAGGGCGCTGTCGACCGGCTCCGCCCCATTCTGATGACCGCGCTGATGGCTGGCCTCGGGCTTCTGCCCGCTGCGCTTTCGACCGGGATCGGTTCCGAAACCCAGCGCCCGTTCGCCTGCGTGATCGTGGGCGGGATCGTCACGGCGACGCTGTTCATGCTGGTGCTCCTGCCGCTGTCGCTCGTCTGGCTCGAGAGCCGCCGCAAGCCTGAACCGGGCGAAGCCATGCCGGAGCCTGCGGCTTGATCCACCGCCGATCAGCGCCGGGGCATGGCCGAACGGGTCGGCCGGGCGCTGCCTGGCTGGTGCTGGCACTTGTCCTTGCGCTGCTGGGCCAGAGCTTTCTGGCGCAGACCCACCACCACTTCGATACGAACCCTGTCGCAACCGCCCCGGCGCATCCCGCGCCTGCGGCAAGCGATCATCATGGCCCGGCTGACCCGAGCAGCGATTGCCCGATATGCCTCGGCCTCAGCCACCTCGGCGCCTACCTTACGCCCCCGGTCCAGAGCCTGCCCATCGTGCTGGCCGTGGTCTACCGGGCATTCCTGCCACCTGCGCTTCCGTTCGTCTGGAAGCGGCGCTATCTGCTGCCTCGCAGCCGCGCGCCTCCTCCCGGATTTCTCTCGTGATCCATTGATGGCCGGCTTGGGCCTTGCGAGCGTGGCTCCACGCCAGCGCGGGCAGGCTGGTCCTCTCCGTTCAAGAGAATTCCGAAAGTAATCCCATGCGTCATGCCCTCCTGCTCGGCGCCGCCATCGCGGCGCTTCTCCCCCCTTGTGCCTTTGCCCAGGCCGCACCCGCACCCGCACCTGCCACAGATGGATCGGGCAATCCCGCCAGCGAAATCGTCGTCACTGCCAAACGGCTCGACGATGCGCGCGATGCGATCCGACCCTCGCTCGGCGCGAGCGACTACCAGATCAATCGCGCCATGCTCGATACGCAGCCCGGTGGCCCGAACCGCAGCCTGGCCCAGGTGCTGCTGCAGGCACCCGGCGTCACGCTCGACAGCTATGGCTCCATCCACGTCCGCAACGAGCATGCCAATCTGCAGTACCGACTGAACGGAGTGATCGTGCCGGAAAGCATTTCCGGTTTCGGGGCGACGTTCGATCCGCGCATCGCGGATTCGATCGATCTGGTGACGGGCACGCTTCCCGCGCAGTATGGCTATCGCACCTCGGGCGTGGTCAATATCAAGACGGCCGCAGGCCGCTTCGACAACGGCGGCGAGATCGGCGTCTATGGCGGCAGCCATGGCACGATCCAGCCCAGCGCCTCGATCGACGGGACATCGGGCAACCTCAGCTATTTCGCCTCGGGAAGCTTCCTGCAGAACGATCTGGGCGTCGAGAACACGACTAGCGCGCGCAATGCGATCCATGATCGTACCCAGCAGTATCGCGGTTTCGGCTATGTGTCGGACGTTCTATCGGACACGAGCCGGATCACCGCGTTCGGCGGCACATCGATCGGCTATTTCCAGATCCCCAACAATCCGGGCCAGCCGGGCCAGTTCACGCTCAATGGACAAAACGCGTTCGATTCGTCGCAGCTCAATCAGAACCAGCGCGAGATCACGCACTACGGGGTGCTGGCCTATCAGTATGGCGCCGGTGATCTCAATTTCGAGATTGCGCCGTTTGTCCGTTATTCGCAGACCCGCTATCTGCCCGATCCGCAGGGGGGCGATCTGATCCTGGCGGGCGTGGCCGATACGACGCGCCTTTCGAGCCTCACGGCAGGCCTGCAGGCGGATGGCAGCTACAAGCTATCCGACCAGCACACGCTGCGCTTCGGCCTGTTCTTCCAGAACGAGCGGACCCGCTCCAACGTGGTGTCGCAAGTCTTCCCGGTCGATGGCAGCGGCAACCAGACCTCCGATGCACCGCTGACAATCGCCGACAGCAGCAGTCGCAATGGCCAGCTCTACGGCATCTACCTGCAGGATGAATGGTCGCTCACCCCTGAGCTCACGCTCAATTACGGTGCGCGTTTCGATGCGGTGCGGGCCTACACCCGCGAACAGCAGCTCAGCCCGCGCGTCAACCTCGTCTGGCGGCCTGCCAGCGGCACGACCTTCCACTTGGGCTATGCGCGCAATTTCACGCCGCCGCCGCAGGAGCTGATTGCCTCGCCCACGCTTGCCCTGTTCGCCGGCACGACCAAGCAGACCGAGATCACGACAGCAGACCCCGTCCGCGCCGAACGCGAGCATTATATCGACGGCGGCATCGAACAGATCGTGGCGCCGGGCTTCAAGCTGGGGCTCGATGCCTATTACAAGAAAAAGCGCAACCTGCTCGATGAAGGCCAGTTCGGGCCTTCGCTGGTGCTCTCGCCGTTCAATTACGCCGATGGCTTTGCCTGGGGCGTGGAACTGAGTGCCAGCTACGTCCACGGCCCGTTCGACCTGTTCGCCAACGTTGCGCGCGGTCAGGAGAAGGGACGGAATATCATCTCCAGCCAGTACTTCTTCGCGCCGGACGAGCTGGCCTACATTTCCAGCAACTACATCTTCACCGACCATTCGCAGCGCTGGACGGCCTCGGGCGGGGCTTCGGCCACCATCCAGGACGGGCTGGGCCGGCTCATTCCCTCGATGACCTTCCTCTATGGCGATGGCCTGCGTGCGGATGATCCGGCCGGAATCGTGCCCAATGGCGGCAAGCTTCCGTCCTACTTCACCGCAAACCTGGGGATTTCCCAGAAGATTGATCGCGAAGGTCCGTTCAAGGGGCTGACGATGCGGATCGACGTGGTCAACCTGTTCGACAAGACGTACCTGCTGCGCGATGGCTCCGGCGTCGGGGTCGGCGCGCCGCAATATGGCGCGCGGCGCGGGATCTTCTTCGGCATCAACAAGGCGTTCTGACGCCGACCCCGCTTCCGTCCTGCGCAGTTTCAGCTCCTGGCATGCGCTCTGTCCGGTTTCGGCGGAGACATCGCCAGGGGCTGGCCTGCCCCGGCAGGAGAGGATGCGGCATAGCCCGGGAGCATGGAAAGCACGTGCTCACGCCCAAGGAGCCCGCGTCCGCCTTTCGCAACCTCGACCGGCGCGCTTCGCAACAAGGGCGGCAACCGCAGCCCGGAAAAGCATGCCTTTCTGGCTAGCATTGATGCGCGCGCCAGTGGTGTTGTGATCTTGCGGAAGTCCCTCCTGCGCTACCAACCATGGGTCATTTGGGGGTTCTGATATCCGGCATCATTCCCGGTCATTTTTCGCGCGACTTTCCTTCGCGCTTGCTGCGGGTCTCGTCGGGCTCGTGGCGGCGGAAGCGGCCTGTGCACCCGAATGGTTCAGCATGGCCGAAGCCGCCGACGCCGACAAGAACAGCCAGCCGGTCGCGCTGCACTTCCGACGGGAAATCGCGTTGGCCAAGGTGCCGAGGCAGCTCACCGTCCGGGTCAGCAGAACGGTGCAAGCCCGTTGAGCAGCATTCGTACCAGCTCCGCCTGCCCGCTGGTGCCAGTCTTGGCGTAGATCCGCTTCGAGTAGTTCCGGGCCGTTTCCGTCGTGAGTCCCAGCCGCCTGCCCGCTTCCGCGATCGGTTCGCCCAGTGTGATCGCGTGGGCAAGCGCCGCCTCCCGCGCCGACAGCCCGTGGACTGCAGCGATCGTCCGGATGGCCGCGGCCATGTTCTCGTAGCGGTCGAGGCGGAGGGTGCCGATCACGGCGGGGGCGGCATGCGGCCCGTCGAGCGCGAGATCGGCCTTGCGCAGCAGGACCCAGAGATCGCGGCGTTCGTCGAGAAGAAGTGCGGCAGTCGTTCCCTTCTGTGCGGTGCAAAGAGCTGCACATTGTGCTTCGAGCTGGCGACCGGTTTCCGGCAGCAACTGCAGCTTTCGACCGGTAGTCCCGCCGGCGCCTGCGGAAAATGTCAGCAGCCGTTCGGCTTCGCGATCTGCTGCCATGACATGGCCGGCGGCATCGAAGGCGATCTGTCCCACCCCGATGCGCGCAAGCGCATCTTCAGCCAGTGCGGTCTGCAGACGCTGAGCAACCAGTGCGCAGAAGGTGCGCAGCGCTGCGGCGAGATGCGGCGCGATCATGTTCATGGTCGAGACCGCCGATGCGCTGAAATCCTCGCGCTCGCGCGCCAGAACGAGCCATGCATCGGCGGCTCCGGGAGCAGTGATGCGGATCCATCTGCCGTAGCGAATGCCCATTTCCTCGAGCGCCGCGCGCTGGTTGGCCAGTTGCTCGGGCCGATCATAGTCGAGCATTTCGTCAAGGCTGTAGACGCGCTCAGGACGCATGCGGCCGTGTGGATGCAGTCGCAGATTGTCGAGGCGCGTCATGTCGAGTGGCGGTTCGCTGGCGGCACGGGGTGCCGTCACCTGAAGTACGGTCGGGGCCTGATCTGCAGGCGCATTCGCGAGCACAATGACGAGAAATGCTCGGCGTGCGTAAGTCCGTGCAACCAGATTGCGCAAGAAGGCACCCCACGGCGGGTTGTCGTGGATGCCGTCGATAAGCGGCAGAAACAGTTCTCTCTGATCAGCGGGAAGAAAGTTCATGTACCTTGCTCCCACATGGGAGCTTGGCGGTCAATGCGCCGAGACGACAGGAGGATCGATGGGAACCCGCCGGTGCGGACCCATGCCCGGATCGCGGAAGACCTGCGTCGCGCGCGTTTCGGAACACTCGGGATTGGGCGTCTTCCAGATGTCCTGCGTGTCGACAAAGCTGGTTTCGGTGAGATGGACGCAGCCGATGCGGGCGATGTGGGCGGTGAGGAATTCCGCTGGCGAAAGACCGGTGACGTTCAGGTGGGCGAGGTCGCGGTTCGGTTCCTGATGAAGGCGGTTGATCAGATCGAGGCTGATCGCGATCGTTTCGGCGTTCATGACGAAGGTCCGTTCGTGGGTCTGCCGCGCTGCCGGCAAGGTGGCAGACGCTGTTCTCGGCTTTTCGCAGGTGCGGCTCAGTGGCCGAGCGTTTCCCGGGTTAGCGCGAGGGACTGGTCCATCGGCAGGGTCGGGAAGTACTCCAGCCCGATGGCACCCTGATAGCCAAGGTCCCGCAGGGTCTCCACGGTCTTCGCCCAATCGACGCTGCCCGTGCCCGGCTCGTGGCGGTCGTCCATGTCGGCGACCTGTACGTGGGCGACAAGATGCATGCGCCCGGCCAGCACATCGGCGATGTCTTCGCCCATGCAGGCGCTGTGCCACACATCGTAGAGCAGGCGCAGGTTCGGGCTGCTCACCGCCTCGATCAGATCGAGGCCGAGCTTGGTGCTGACGAGGTACATCGCCGCGAACAACCGCGTGTTGAGCGGTTCGAGCAGCAACGTGACACCGGCTTCCTCGGCGAGATCGACCGCCGCGCGCAGCGCGCTCACGGCATTGGCGAAGTGCTCCTCCTCGCTCATCCCCTCGATGCGGAAACCCGAGGCGACGATCAGGTCCGGCTTGCCGAGGCACGCCGTCGCCGCGATCGTTTCCCGCACGGCATTGACCATGTCTGCGCGCTCGGCGGGGTCGACGATGGACCGGCGCGGATCGACGCATACACCGGTCAGGCGCATCCCCGTCTCGTCCAGCGCCTCGGCCAGCCCGGCCACGGGCTTGTCGCGCCAGAGATGGAATTCGGCGAGTGCGAACCCGGCTGCCTTTGCCGCGCGAAGCCGCGCGTCGAGCTCGCCCGCTTCGGTGAATTGCCATTCGATACAGGATGATAACTGGTACGCCGCAGACATAGGATCCCTTTCCCATTCTACGGCCCCGTCGCGCCGCAGCGCTCGTTTGCCTGGCGGGTTCTATTCCCGCTATTTTGTGCGCGCTGCATCGCGCAGCTGCGGCCAAAAATCAAGCAGCCTGTCAGCTCGCTCCACGTGCAGTCCTGGCGGGCGTGCCGATCGATCTGCCGGTCATTGCTCTGACCGGCAGGTCGACGACGCCCGATGTCGTTGCGCGTCAGGCGACCTGTCCGCGGGAACCTTGCAGGCCGAGCCAGCGTGCCGCCGCAGGCAGGCGGCGCAGCACGGCGAACTCGGCCGCCAGCATCAGCGCCATCGAGATCGCCAGCAGGGGCAGGAGTGCCGCAAGGACAAGGATGATCACGACAACACCGCCCATGCGCGGCGGCACGGTGGCAAGGGGCGGGGCGCCCAATCGGTCTGCCGGCTTGCGCCGCCGCCAGAGGACAAAGCCCGTCACCGACATCGTGACGAGCATCAGCGCGGTCGCCACGCCGATCAGCTGGTTGAGGAGGCCGAAGAGCTGGCCTTCATGCCAGGCCACGCCATAGCCGACGACGCGGTCGATGACGTGCTTGTCGGCAAAGGCCTCGCGGGAAGTTTCGTGGCCGGTCATCGGATCGAAAGTCAGCGAAACCCGCAAGGGCCGGTTCTGCGTATCGGAGCGGACCGACCAGGCGCTGCTCCGCTTGCCTCCGAACGGCTGTGCGCCGCCGGGAGGCGTGACGATGACCGGGAAGGGCAGGTGCCGGCTTTTCGCTTCGGCCACGATTTCGCTCAGCGAGACGCCGGACATGGCCGGCCCCGCCATCAGGGTGCCATCGGGCATGCGATGCATGCCGGCCGGCATCGCGCCTGCCATGGCGCCGGTCATCGCCGCCATCGCGCCGTGATCGTGCTCGGCGTGCTCGTCCGCAGCCGCAGCGGCGCCGCCAATGGTCCAGTCCTGCCGGCCCTTGACCCACCCGAGCTCGGCGCGCACGGCCTTGAACGCACTGCCCCAGACATCGGCCCAGGGCAGGCCGGTGACCAGCAGCACCATCGCGAGCCCTGAGACCCAGAAGCCGGTGACGGCGTGAAGATCCCGCCACACCACCTTGCGTCCGCCGCCCAGCCGCGGCCATACGACCCCGGCGAGGCCCCGCCCGGCGGGCCACCAGAGGTAGAGCCCGCTGAGGATCATCACGATGGCCCAACTCGCGGCGAGCTCGACGATCCAGCTGCCCCGCTTGCCGATCAGCAGCTGCCCGTGGATGTCATGCACCACCTGCATGATCCGCCATTCCGGATCGAGCGAGCCGACGACATGGCCATCCGGCGCGACGAACACATCGCGCATGGCATGGTCCGGGAGGGTGATGTGGACGAGGGCCGCATCGCGTTCCGCCCGCGGCAGGCGGTAGGAATGGAAACGGCTGCCGGGGAAGGCGGCAAGTGCGGCCCTGACCTGCTGATCGGCCGAAACCGTGGTGGCCGCCGGGAGGCCGCGCCAGGCGCGTTCCTCCCAGGCATCGACTTGCGGCTTGAACAGATAGGCCGCGCCGGTGAGGGCAAGGATCACGACCATCGGCATGACGAACAGCCCGGCATAGAAATGCCAGCGCCAGATGGTGCGGTAGAGCGATGTACGGTCCATGGTCAGAGCCTCCAGCCCGCTTCGATCAGGAACGTGCGATGGGGATAGGGGTGGAACACCCAGGCGCGATCGTTGGTGAGGTTGTCGACCCCGGCGGACAGGCGGAGCTTCTCGGCGACCTGCCAGTTGAGCCGCAGATCGAGTGCGAAGAGTTCGGAGGTAAAGCCGAAGGTATCGCCGCGCTGGAGGCCGAACAGATCGGTGTTGGGCCGGCTGGCATAGCGCAGGCCAAGCGATCCCTGCAGCTTCGGGGTCAGGTCGTAGCGAAGGTTCGCGTTGACCCGCCACTTGGGAATGCGGGGGAACTGCACGCCCTCTGCAGCAGGGGCGGACGGATTGCGCAGTGTCTTGCTGTCGATGTACGCCGCGTTGAGATCGATGTTCATGCCCTCCACCGGCCAGTTTCGCGTCTCGGCGATCCCCTCGAAGCCGAACTGGCGGGTGAGATCGATGTTCTTGAACGTCGAGGTCGTGATCCCGTTCTGGTTGAAGCCCACGAACGAGAAGATCGTGTCGTCCACCCGCTGTAAGAAGGCGGAGCCTGTCAGCTTCATCCAGCCGAAATCATGCGCGACGACGAGGTTGGCATCCTTGCTCCGCTCGGGCTTCAGCCCCGGATCGAAGCTATTGGGATTGAAGCTGCCATCGCCGTTGAGGCTGCCCTGGAACAATTCGCCGACGGTGGGATAGCGCGTCGCCATCGCAAGGCTGAGCTGAAGGCTGGTGTGTGCGCCCACGGCATATTCGAACGAAAGGCTGCCGTTGACAGAGTCATTGCTGCGCGGCGCATAGGCGTTGGCTACCGCCTGGCCCGCCAGCGCCCCCGTGCCGAGCCGCGCCAGCCCGCCATCATAGGCACGCCAGTTGTCATAGCGCGCGCCGACGGTGACCGTCAGCGCAGCGAGGAACACCTGCGCTTCGCCCCAGGCCGAGAGCTGCCGGGTCTTGCCGAAGGTGCGGCTGGCGAAGGTCTTGCCTGCTGCGCTCGTCCAGTCGGGCAGATTGCTGCGGGTCTGATCGGTGCGATAGGCATTGGCGGTGAGCCCCAGCGCAAAGGCCCGGCGCGCTGTCTTGTTCTCGAGCGCAAGATCCCCGGTCCACCAGCCGGTCGGCCCCTGCGCGGCGAGGGTGCCGGGGCCATTGGACTTGCCCGCCAGATATCCGTTCGAGGTGAAGGTATCGGTGCGCGGGATCTGATAGGTCGAAACGGCGAGCCGCGCGGTGGTGTTGCCCGCTATCTCGGCCGCCAGCTTGACCCCCGCGAGGTACTCGTCGCGGACCGTCCGCGACCAGTTGGCGCCGGAGGCGGTGTAGCTTTGCGTGCCGATGCGCACGCGCCCTTCGCATACGGCGTTGCCGCCTGCATCGCGCAAGTAGCAATCGGGCGCGGTCTGGCTGTCCTCGTTATGCCAGTAGGCGAAGAGGAACTGGCCGGTTACGCTGCCGTTGTCATAGCCGATCTTGAGCTTGGCCTGCTCCTGCGTGATGCGGGCAGGGGACTGCGCGGCGAAATAGGGATTGGTTGCCGTGCCCGGCGCGCCGGGAATGCCGGTTCCGGCCGCGGCGGCGCGGACATGTTCGGGATCGACGATGGCACCGGTGACGACCGTGCCGCCGCCGCCGGCCACCGGGTTCAGACCGAGGAAGGTCATCGGCTGGCCGGTATTGCGGAAGAAGCGGCCGGTCAGGCGCAGCGACCACGGTCCGTCCTTCTGCTTCAGGCCGACACCCGCTTCGGCCGAGAAGCCACGGAAATCATCGCGCGTGCCGAACTGGCGATAGGGCTGGACGAAGCCCTGCAGCGTCGCGAAGGCCTCGGTCCGTTCGGGATCGCGGGTGGTGATGTTGACGATCCCGCCCATCGAGTTGCCGATGTAGCGCGAGGAGTAGGGTCCGTAGACAATATCGAACTGCCTGACTTCGCCGGGGCCGACCACGCCCCACTTGGGCGCGAAACCGAAGCTGTTGCCGAGGAAGTTCGAGACAACGAAGCCATCGACCATGACCAGCGTGCGTGCGCTCTGGACCGAATGCGTGCCGCGAAAGCCCGGTACACCGTTGCTGTCGCCAGAGTAGCGTTTGCGTACGAAGAAGTCGGGCGCGTACTTCATCAGGTCTTCGGTGTTGAAGGCATTGACGGCCTTGAACTGCTCCGCGCCAAGGCTGACCGCGAGCCCGCGCGGGGCGATCTCGATCGGCGCCTCGCGCTGGCCGACCACGAGGATGGAGTTTTCCGCAGCTTCTGCATCAGGCGCGACGGAGTCTTGCGCCCATGCGGGCGCGGCAAAGCTCAGCGCGAGGCCGAGCGCAAACAAGGATGATTTCACGAGCTGTGTCCACTGCCCGGCACGCGCGAGCGCGCATGCGGGTAATCTGTCAGGAAGCCTCACGCGCGGTGGGGCCGTTCAGTCTGTCAGATCAGCGCGGGTGGTCCGCGCAATGGTGGGCGGACGTGGGTGAAGCCTGCCAGCACGGGAATGCGCACCGGCGCAAATCCGAGCAGGAGCAGGAATGCGATCGCCAGCGCGACGAATACCGGGAGCTGCGCATCGAGCGAAGCGAAGGACAGCGACGCGTAAGGGCAGGATTCGGCGGCTTTCGCGTGGCCTTCCGACTTTCCGGGAAGCGTGATCTGCTTCGCCATGCGCTCACCGGTGGCGTCGCCGCAGACGAGGATCGTGAGGGACTGGCCCTGGCTCCCCACCATGTAGCCAGCAGGCACGACGGCCTTGATCACGAGCGCCAGCACGACCAGCAGCATGGCCAGCCGAAAGTGATCGTGAATGTATGCGCGCCAACGCCCCATGCGCGCCCCCTACACAATGAGCACCGGTCTGTCATCATCCTGCGCCAGCAAGCGTGACACGGATCACGCACGCCAGTAGGATAAGCTCATCGTGGACAGCCGCATTCGGACAGCCTTGGCGAAAGCCCATCCGGCACTCTTCGCGGCGGTCGCCGGCATGGCCGGATTTTCCGCCTATTTCGCGATGTACGCCTTTCGCAAGCCGTTCACCGCGGCGACGTTCGACGATGTGCCCGGCTGGCACCTCGCGCTGAATTACAAGATCGCGCTGATCGTCGCGCAAGTGGCGGGTTATGCGCTTTCGAAGTTCATCGGCATCAAGGTGATCTCCGAAATCCACCCACGCTACCGGGCGGCGGCGATCCTTGGCTTGATCGCGGTTTCGTGGCTGGCGCTCGTCGGCTTCGCGCTGATCCCGGCGCCGTGGAACGTGGCTATGCTGTTCCTGAACGGCGTGCCGCTGGGGATGATCTGGGGGCTGGTCTACGGCTTCATGGAAGGGCGGCGGATCACCGAACTCCTCGCGTCGATGATGTGCGCCAGCTTCATCGTCTCTTCGGGGGTGGTGAAATCGGTCGGCACCTGGCTGATGGGTGATTGGCACGTGGACCGCTTCTGGATGCCGGCAACCACCGGCGTGCTGTTCATGCCGTTGCTGCTGATCTCGGTCCTGATCCTGAACCGGTTGCCACCTCCGAACGCGCGCGACGAGGCCGAGCGGGTGAGGCGCGCGCCGATGGCGGCTGCCGAGCGGAGGAGCTTTCTGCGCGCTTATGCGCCGGGCCTGATCGCGATCGTTTTCGCCTATGTGATGCTGACTGCCTTTCGCGATTTCCGGGACAACTTCGCGGCCGAGCTCTGGAGCGCGCTCGGCTATGGCGGTGACCCGGCCGTCTTCTCGGAAAGCGAGATACCGGTGGCCGTGATCGCGCTGGTCTGCATGGCCGCGGTCATCATCGTGCGCGACAATCGCCGCGCGCTGATGGTCATTCACGCGATGGTGGCGGCGGGTTTTGCGCTGCTCGGGCTGTCGACGCTGGCGTACCAGATGCACCTCATTTCGCCGCTGGCCTGGATGATCCTGACCGGATCGGGGCTCTATATCGCCTACAATCCGATCAACGCGGTCCTGTTCGATCGGCTGGTCGCGGCAAGCGGGCGCGTCGCGAATGCGGGTTTCCTGATCTATGTGGCAGACTCGGTCGGCTATCTGGGCAGCGTGGTGCTGCTGCTGTGGCGCAATTTCGGGCAGTCCTCGCTCGACTGGCTGCCCTTTTTCATACGCGGAGCCTATATCACGAGCATCGTCGGAACAGCCGCGACGATCCTGGCCGCGCTCTATTTCTATCGCCGATCTGCCGACGCCGGGACCGGCGCCGGGGCGGCCATGACGCTGCCAGGCCTGTCCGGGGCCGCGGTTCCCGATGCAAGTGCGTGACAAGGATTGCCCATTGAACACCGCGATCTCCGCATCACCCCCCACATTGATCGACAATGGTGCCGCGCTGACGGTCGAGCTTGGCGGAACGCCCCGGCGCTTCCACGCGATCTGGCTGCGTGACAATGCGCAGGACCCGGCGACGCGCAGTGCGGGCAATGGGCAGCGCCTGATCACTTTGCGCGACATTCCGGAGGACACCCGGATCGTCGCCGCGGAATGGTCAGGCAGGCACCTCGAAGTGCGCTTCGAGCCCGAGGGCAAGACCGTGGCGTTCGAGGCCGATTGGCTTGCGGCGCACAGCTACGACCGCGAGGAGACGCGCGGCGCCGGCTGGACCGACGAAGCGATCACGCGCTGGGACGCCGGGCTCTCGGGCACCGTGCGGGCCGCTGATTATGGCGAGGTGCGCGCCAATCCGGCCGTGCGGCTTGATTGGCTGCGGACGATCAGATGCTATGGTTTCGCCCGGCTCTCCGGCCTGCCAACAACTGACGGCATCCCGGCCGAGATTGCCGCGCTGTTTGGCCATGTCCGCGAGACCAATTACGGGCGGGTGTTCGACGTTCGTGCCAAAGTCGATCCGAACAACCTCGCCGATACCAATCTCGGACTGCAGGCGCACACCGACAATCCCTATCGCGATCCTGCACCGGGGGTGCAGATCCTCGCGTGCCTGCGCAATGACGTCGAGGGCGGGGAATCGATCGTGGTCGACGGGTTCGAAGTCGTGGCCCGGCTCAAGGCCGAGATGCCCGAAGGCTTCGCGCTCCTGGCAGGGCACAGCGCAAGGTTCGAATTTGCCGGGACGCGGGACGTCCGGCTCCAAGCGAAGAGACCGCTCATCGAGCTTGGTCCGGACGGCGAGCTGCTCGCGGTGCGTTTCAACAACCGCTCCGCCGCTCCGTTCACCGACGTGCCGTATGAGGCGATGGCGGGCTATTACCGGGCCTACCGCCGCATGGCCGAACTGATCGACGATCCGGCGCTTGCCGTGCGGTTCAGGCTTGCGCCCGGTGAGGCCTTCGTCGTGGACAATCTGCGCGTGCTCCATGCCCGCAGCGCGATCACCAGCAGCGGCAGCCGCCATCTTCAGGGCTGCTATGCCGACAAGGACGGACTGCTTTCCGCCATCGCAGTGCTCGAAGCACAGGGTGCGACGGCATGAGCGCAACTGCGGAGGAGGCGGGCGGCATCGTCGCCCGGATCGCCGATATCTTCGCGCGCCGCGGGGCGGAGGCCTATCTGGGCGAGGCGGTCACCATGGCCGAGCATATGCTGCAGACGGCGACGCTGGCCCACGCGTCGGGTGCGCCGGTTACGCTCGTCGCGGCGGCGCTGCTGCATGACATCGGCCATTTCACCAGCGAGTTCGGCACCTACTCCCCCGACGACACGTTCGACCGGCACCATGAGGACGCCGGCGCTGCCATGCTGTCCGGTCATTTCCCGCCCTGCGTCGTCGAAGCCGTGCGGCTGCATGTCGCGGCGAAGCGCTATTTGTGCGCGGTCGAGCAATCCTATCATGATGGCCTGTCGGATGCGTCGAAGCATAGCCTTGCCCTGCAAGGTGGTCCGATGAGCCCGGACGAAGTCGCCGATTTTCGCCGCCTGCCATACTACAGCGATGCGGTGCAGATCCGGCGATGGGACGATGCGGGCAAAGTGGCGGGCTTGCGCACGATGTCGTTCGAGCAGTTCCGGCCGATACTGGCGCGGGCTGCCCTTCGGGACTAATCGGCCGATCCCCGCAGCCCCGAACGGACTTGCGCCCTGTCAGCTTGGTGAAGGTATGCTAACCATATCCGGTTAGGGCGATGGCGGGATTTGCACGGGGCCGTGGGGGATCATGACTGAAACGCCGGAACAGGCCGGAGCAAGTGCGGACGAAGCGGCTGCCGGCATGCCTTCGGCACCATCGGCAAAGAGCGGGCTGGTGCGGTTTGCGATCGGTTCGGCGGCCATCGCGTTCATCCTCTCGCTCACGTTCCGGCCCTTCAGCAATGTGTCCGCATTCCTGCTCCACCGGCAGGATCGCTGGCTCCTGTTGGTAGCAGCCGTGCTCGTGCTACTGGCCTGCATCCGGCCAGCACAACGCATCGCCCTGCCGGCGGTGCAGCGCGGCACGTGGCTGGCGGCCGCGCTAATGCTGCTGGTGGCGGCCAGTGCCGGGCATTTCCTGCTGCTCAGTGGCTATGACCTCAGCCGAGACGAGCAGATGGCGACGTTTGATGCCGCCGTGTTTGGCGCAGGTCATCTGGTCGCACCGCTGCCCGCGTTCTGGCGCGATCATGCGGATGTGCTCAACACGCTGTTCATGTATCCCGCCCAGCCGCGCGGAGCATGGATATCCTCCTATCTTCCGCTCAACGCCGGGCTGCGGGCTTTGTTCGGCCTGATCGGGGCGCCCTGGCTCGTCGGGCCGCTGATGGCGGCGCTGGGGGCGGTCGCTTTGTTCGGTTGTGTGAGAAGGCTGTGGCCGGATGACCGCGAGGCCGGGTTCGTCGCGCTGGTGCTCTATGCGGGCTCGGCGCAAGTGCTGTTTGCCGGGATGACGAGCTATGCGATGCCCGGCCATCTCGCGCTCAATCTGTGCTGGCTGTGGCTGTTCCTGCGCCGCGACACCCTGTCGGACTTGGCGGCGCTGGTGGTGGGTTTCGTCGCGACCGGGCTGCACCAGCCCTTGATGCACCCGATGTTTGTGGGGCCGTTCATCCTGGTGCTGCTGGCACAGCGGCACTGGCCGCGGGCGGCGCTCTACATCGCGGGCTACGCCGTGATCGGGGCATTCTGGCTGTGGTGGCCGACGTTCATCTCCTCGCTGGTGCAAGTCAGCGCGCAGGCCCCGCGTCCGGAAGGGACCGATTATGGCACGCGCCTGATGGGCATCCTGCGTGATCGGGACCCGATGGGCATGCCCAACATGGTCGCCAACGGCCTGCGCTTCATCGCGTGGCAGCATCTGCTGCTGGTGCCGCTCCTGTTGGCGGGGGCGCGGCGCTATCGCACCGATCCGATGATCGCGGCGCTGGCCGGGGGCATGGTGCTCACCTTGCTCGTTATGGCGATCCTGCTGCCCTATCAGGGGCATGGCTTCGGCTATCGCTATCTGCACGGCCTGATCGGCAACGGCGTGCTGCTCGCGGTCTATGGCTGGAAGACGCTGGGCAGCGAGACCGGCCAGTGGCGCACGCTGCTGCTGCGCACGACGGTGGCGGGCGTGCTGGTCATCCTGCCGCTGCAGGGCGTGATGGCGCATCAATTCTACGCGGCTTCAGCGCAGGTATCCGCCCGCCTTGCCACCATCGACGCTGACTACGTGGTGCTGGGGCGCAAGGACGTCGCGACGGCGGTCGATCTCGTCCACAATCCGCCCGACCTCGGGACCCGCCCGGTTCGGCTGCTGCGCGATGAACTGAACGACGGTGCGATTGCCGCGATCTGCGCCGGTCATCCTTCCATCGCGCTGATCGGCAATGCCACGCTTGCGCCGCTGGGCGATTACTACGGCTTCGGCGAGCCGGTTGCCGATAGGCTGAATGGCGATGTGGCCCCGCGCCTTGCCCGCGCGGGCTGCCGGGTCAGCCGCGTCGGCTGAGTGCCTGCCCGACCGAAGCAAGCCGCGCGGCAAACCCGGCCCACGAATAGTGGCGCTGGCTGTAGTCGATCATGGCTTGCCGGGATGACGCGTATTGCGCCTCCAGCCCGGTGAGGATCGCGCAGACGCGGTCGGCGCTGCCCGCGATGTCCTGCAGATCGACGTCTACCCCTTGGAGCCACTCGCTGGCGGCGGGATCGGCGCGGGCGCTTTCCTCCCCGCAGATCACGCGAAGACCGGCTGCCATCGCTTCCTGGATGACGAGCGGATAGCCTTCGCCGACGCTCGGCAGCAGCAGCGTGTCCGCACTGCGAAACAGTGCGGCGATGCGTCCGGGGGGCAAGGATCCGAGCAGGTGCACGTTGGGCAAGTCCCACTGGCGGGGATCGATCGGCCCCGCACCGGCCAGCGCGAACGAGATCTCCGGGCACCGCCGCGCGACGGCCTGCAGGATCGAGAGACCCTTCTTCTCCACAAACCGCCCGACAAAGGCCACCAAAGGGCGCCCATCCGGCAGGCCAAATGCACCGCGCTCCGGGGCGCCGGGATGGAAAATCGCGGTGTCCACGCCGTTGAACTGCAGCAGCGGCGCGCGCTTCATGCGGGCGCCTGCAAAGAACTGACGAACCGTGTCGCTGATGAACACCACCTGATCGGCGCTGCGCAGCATCGGCCGGGTGACGATCCGGTTGGCGAGTGCCATCACTCGCCGCATCATCGCGCTGGCGAAGGCGATTTCGGCCACGTGCTGGATCAGGATCACCGGCCTGCGCTGCAGCTTCGCAAACACCATCGCGAGGATCGAAGTGCAGTAGAGCGCATCGTGGATCACCACCACATCGGCGCCCTTGACCGCCGACCACAGGCGGACGGTGCCGCGCGGGCCGGGGATCGGCATGGGCAGGCCCGTCAGCGCCTCGGTCGGATTGATGCAGGGCAGGGGGAGGGCTTCCACCCCCCGTTCATCGAGCAGGGTATCGCCTGCGCTCGCGGCCCAGCTTGCGACATGGCCCTGCGCGGAAAGATGGCGGCAGATCTGCGCGGCAACCCGCTCGATCCCGCCGCCGTGGCTTTCGAAGAAATGCGTGACCGTCAGGAAGCGCAAGGGCGCTCCCCGATCACGAGCAGGCACGAAGGCCGGTCGGAGTTGTCTTCCCAGTCGAGGCCGCTGGTGATGACGCCCGCCAGCAGCCGCGCCACGGGTTCCGGCATCATCGTCGAATTCTGCAGTGCGCGCAGCTTGAGCGCGCGCTGGATCTCGATCGGACGGCGGCGTCCGGCGGACAGCGTGTGGAGCAGGCCGCCGGTCATGCGCGAGAGTGATTCCCAGCGCTGCGTGGTCCGCTCGCCAAGGTAGCCCGAGAAAGAGAGAACCTTCAGGCCATTGCGCTCGCAGATGGCGTTCCAGTCCTGCTCGGCAAGGTAGTTGAAATGGGCAAGACGCTTGTCGAGCTCGGAGAGGTACTTGTCGCGCGGCACACCCGGCAGGACGCTGCCCGAGAGGTTCTCGTGGAAACCCGGGCACGGCACGGTGAAGAAGAACTTCCCGCCCGGCTTCAGCACGCGGCCCAGCTCGGTGATAACGGGCTCGAGATCGGGGATGTGCTCCAGCACCGAGTTCGAGATGGCATAGTCGAACGTCGCGGCCTCTTCCGGAATGGCATTGCCGCCGACGGTGTGGATGCGTTCGTAGAACGTGTACTTGCGCGCGGCGTCCGTTTCCAGCGGATCGGGATCGATGCCGACCAGCCGCGGCGTGCGGTTCATCCGCTTGAACAGGATGTCGGTGAGGATGCCGTCGCCGCAGCCGAGGTCAAGGCCGAGGCCTTCGGGAATGCCCGCGCGGGCGAGCACGTCGATCTCGATCCCGCGCCAGAACGCGGTGGCGGGCTGCGCGGGGTAGCGCGCGACGAATTCGGTCATGAGCTGCTTGTCGATCTTCATGGTCACAACCTTTCGGCGTTGGAAATGATGTCATGTTGCAGGGTCAGCACGCGCTGCGCGGCAGAAGCGTCGATCGGGGCCAGCGCGGCCTTGTCGCCGGCGACGCCCCTGGCGAAGCGGTCGAAGACATGGTCGTTGCCATAGCGCAGCTTGCCCAGCACGTGGAGCAGACCGCTCGTGCCGTGCTGCGCCCAGTGCTGGGCGGTGGCGGCAAAGCTGGTGCGGATCACTTCGGCGGTGGCGTGGCTGCCGTCGTTGGGCAGGCGGATGTAGATGTCGCGGAAGATGTCGACGATGGCGACGCTCTTCTCGCCGTGGACGAGGAGGTACCACTCGGACACGCTGGCCTCGAAGCAGCATGACATCGTGACGGGAAAGTCGCTGTCCGAACGGAACCACGCGTCGATCTGATAGGGCGTTGCCTGCCCGTCGGGATTGTTCACGCAGACCGCCTTGGCCAGCGAGAGCGGCCCCGCGACGCGCGAGAGCAGATAGAGCAGGTGCGGGCTTTCATCGTAGAACAGCCCCAGCGGCAATTGCTGATACCACGTCGGCAGGCGGCGCGAGGGGTTGCCCAGTTGCAGCGCGCGCACACCGCGGATCTTGCCGAGGCGGCCCGAGGCGATGTCGCGGTCCAGCTTTTCCATCGAACGAGCGAACTGGAAGTTGTGCACCACCGCGAGCGTGCGGTCCGCTTCTGCAGCGGCGGCGACCATCGCGGCGCCTTCGCCCGGCGTCATCGCAAAGGGCTTTTCGGTGATGACATGAAGTCCGCGCGCGAGGCCTTCGCAGACGAGATCATGGTGCGCCATCGGCGCGGTCGCCACCGAGATGGCGTCGACCTCGTCGATCCAGTCGATGGCGGCCAGCGTCTTGGCCTGACAGGCGCGCACTTTGCCGTTTGCCTTGGCAAACTGGGCGACACGTTCGGCACTGCGGTCCGCCACGCCGACCAGCTCATAGGCGGGATTGGCGCTGATCGTCGGGATGTGGCGAGCGCTGCCGACCCAGCCGAGGCCGACGACACCCATGCGAAGCTTGCGGGGTTCAGGCAACGGAAGTCTCCCCGGTGCGCTTGAGGGCAAAGTAGCTGGCGGCATAGTTCCACATGTAGAGCGCGAGCGAGGACAGCGGGGCGGCGACAAGCATCGGCAGCGCAAGCTGGCCGCGCAGCAGCCAGATCAGTGCCAGCGCGATCGGCAGGTTGCTGATGAGGACCACCGAATAGCTGGCAAAGGCGGTCCAGCTGCGGCAGGTCTGGAAGATGGCACCGGACATCGTGAGATAGCCGACCGGCAGCAGCACCGCCGCGCTGGCAAGCTGGCAAAGCACATAATGCACGCCCAGCGCATCTAGCCCGATCATGATGCCGTTGTGGAGCAGGGCGAGGGCGAGCGCGGCGACCGTGTAGAGCGGAATGGGCCGGATGAACCGGGCGACCTTGCCTTCAGCGGCGAAGCCTTCGGGCGCGGTCAACCCGCTCAGGAAGTGGGCCTGGTGCCCGCTGATCACGGCCAGCAGGAAGCCGGCGAACAGGGTCTGGATGCCGATCGAGCCGAGCATGCCTGTGATCACGACGGGCAGCACGGTCGATAGCGGCTGGTAATGGATCGAGGACCAGTACCCCGCGATCGTGATGATACCGGCCAAGGCGGCGCCCAGCAGGCCGATACCCGCCAGAATGAAGGACTCGAGCGACAGCAGCGGGCTCAGTGCGAATATCCAGCGCGCCGGCGGCGACCATCCGGCGCGGCTGGCGTGGAGGTGCGTCGCCAGCGCCATGGTCATGCCAAGGTGCCCGCCGGAGACGAGCATCGCGCCGATCACGGTCCAGCTTTCACCGAACGGCGAGTACTGAAGGATGCCCATTTCATGCAGTGTCGCGATGCTCAGGATCATCAGGCCGAGCGCTGCGATCAGCGCAGCCGGCACGCCAAACGCCCAGGTCGGACTCAGCATGAACAGGTAGCGCAAGTGCCGCCAGCCGTCGCGCCACGGGCGCAAGTGCGGCGCGCGGTCGCGCAGGTCCGGCGAAAGCGTTGCGGGGACCTGATCGATCCGCATGCGGCGCAGGCTGGCCTTGATCACCATCTCGCTGGCAAATTCCATGCCCGAACCCTGCAGGCCGAGCGCAAGATAGGCGTCCTTGCGAATGGCGCGCAGGCCGCAGTGGGCATCGTCGATGCCGGTGCGGAAAAACAGGTTGAGCACGCCGGTCAGCACCGGGTTGCCGATATAGCGGTTCTTCCACGGCATCGCGCCGGGGGCGATCCCGCCCTGAAAGCGTGATCCCATGCACAAATCCGCGCCTTCCAGCAGCTTGCCGATCATCGGCACGGCATTGGTGAAATCGTAGCTGCCGTCGCAGTCGCCCATGATGAGGAAGCGCCCATAGGCGTCGTTGAAGCCGCCGATGATCGCCGCGCCGTAACCCTTGCGGCTGACATTGACCACGCGCGCGCCGAGCGAGGTTGCCAGCGCCTGGCTGCCATCGGTCGAGCCGTTGTCGGCGATCACGACTTCGCCGGCGAGCCCGTACTGGCGGTAAATGCGGTCCAGCGCATCAAGCGCATTGGCCATGCAATGGGGCAGCGACTGCACTTCATTGAGGCACGGCATCACAATCGTCACATCGAGCGGGGCAATTTCCGCTTCGAATGCCTGTGCGGCCTGCAGTTCCATAGCGCCCCCGAAAACCTCGCCAAATCCTTACCGGGGGATAGTGCGGAATGGTTAGCAGCCGGTTAATTCTTCGAGGGGACCTCAATTTGCCAAGGCGAGCCGTTCGATCAGCAGATCGACCAGCGCGCGCAGCCGGGGCAGACGCCTCAGGTCGCGGTGATAGCCGAGCCAGGTGTCGCGCGTCGGCGGCTCGGCGCCGATATCCAGCGCCTCGATTCCGGGTGTCGCATCACCCAGCGGCCGGGGCAGAACGGCAAGGCCGGTACCCAATGCACAAAGCTGCGCCTGCATGTCGCGGCTGTTGCTGCGGGCGGCGATGCGGGCGCCGGGCAGCGTCTGCATCAGCCAGCCGACATCGGGCATCGAGGCGAACGCGGTGTCCATCACCACGACCGGGTAGGGCGTCTCGTCACCAGCATGCGGCTGCCAACGGCCGGGCTGGCCATAGACGGCATAGGGCACCGTCAGCAGGCGGCGCGCGATCACTTCGGGTTCGTCGAAACCGGTGATGCGGATCACCAGATCGGCCTCGCGCCGGCTGAGGCTGTAGACGCGCTGGTCGGTAAGCGTCTCGACGATCACACCGGGGTGCAGGCGGTTGAACTCGGCGAGAACGGGAGCCAGCACCACCCGCCCGAACCAGTCCGAGCACGTGAGCCGGAGCATGCCTTCGAGGCCCGCGCTGCTCCCCGCCAGCTCGCGCGCGAGCGCCTGCGCTTCGGCTTCCATGCGCTCGGCGTGGCGCAGCATGACTTCGCCCTCGTCCGTAAGGATGAAGCCGTCGCCGGTGCGCTGGAACAAGGTCAGCCCCGTCGCCGCTTCGAGCGTGCGGAGGCGGCGGCCCATGGTCGGCTGCGATTGGCCCAGCTTGCGCGCGGCGCGGCCGAGTGTGCCTTCGCGCGCAATGGCGAGGAAGACAGGGAGATCGCTCCATTCCATCGGGGGGCCGGCCATCAGGTGTTCCATTCAATAGCGCATGGATAGCATGCGATCATTTGGATTTCCGATCAAGTTTGAAGGCGGCACTCTCCGGCCATCGCAAAGGAGATTGCCATGACCACTTCATCATCCATGCTTGCCGCCCTCGTCGATACCAACGACGGTCCCTTCAACCTCCGCGAGATCGCGCGGCCCACGCCGGGTGCGGGCGAAGTCCTCGTCCGCGTCGCGGCGGCGGGAACCAACCCGCTCGATACCAAGATCCGCGCCGGCCAAGCAGCGCATGCCCGCCATCCGCTCCCGGCTGTGCTCGGCATGGATCTGGCCGGCGTGGTCGAGAAAGTCGGCCCCGGCGTGACACGGTTTGCGCCGGGTGACGAAGTCTATGGCTTCACCGGCGGCGTGGCCGGGATGCAGGGCTCGCTCGCACACTATGTCGCGGCAGATGCGCGGCTGCTGGCGCACAAGCCGGCCAACCTTTCGATGCGCGAAGCCGCGATCCTGCCGCTGGTGGTGATCACCGCGTGGGAAGGCCTCGTTGACCGCGCGCCGCTCAGGGCCGGACAGACCGTTCTGGTGCAGGGCGGCGGCGGCGGCGTCGGCCATGCGGCGGTGCAGATCGCCGTGGCGCTGGGCGCCAAAGTCTTCGCGACCGGCTTCAGCGGCGATCTCGCCTACATCGAAAGCCTCGGCGCCATCCCCATCGACGCCAATGATCCAATCGAGGACTATGTGGCCAGACATACCGGCGGCCGCGGCTTCGATGTCGTCTACGATACGCTCGGCGGCGCTGTGCTCGATGCCTCGTTCAAGGCGGTGCGCCGGTTCGGCCATGTCGTGAGCTGCCTCGGCTGGGGCACCCATGCGTTGGCGCCGCTCTCGTTCAAGCAGGCGACCTATTCGGGTGTGTTCACGCTCCACGCCTTGCTGGCGAACGAGGGCCGCGAACACTACGGCGATATTCTGGCCGAGACCGCCGTGCTGGCCGAGGCCGGAAAGCTGCTCCCCCGCCTCGATCCGCGCGTGTTCACGCTGGCCGAAGCTGGAGCTGCCTATGACGCGGTGCTCGGCGCCAACGGAGCGGCGCGCCAGAAGGGCAAGGTCGCCATCTCGATCGCTTGATACGGGGCAGCACACGGCCGGAGTGGGAGATACGTCTCTCGGCGGTCGTTTGCTGGCCGCTAGCGCCCGGCCATCAGCCCCCGCGATTCGTTGATCTGCCACACCAGCAGGGCGAGCGCGCCGATCACCAGATCGCGCGCGCGCTTGGCCAGCGAGAGCGCCAGCGCTGCTTCTGGCGCCAGCCCGAACAGCGGCGCGACGAGCACATAGGCGGCTTCCTGCACACCGATGGCGCCGGGAATGACAAAGGCCATGCTGCGCAGCGCGAATATGACGCCTTCGAGCGACAGCACTTTCCACAGCGCGATATCGCTGCCCATCAGCTCGAGCACGAACCACGCGCTGACCCCGCTGGCGGTCCAAGCGGCGAGATTGAACAGGAAGGCGGCTATAACTCGGCCGCGCTGCGCGTAGATGCGCGTGAGCTCGGCCTGCACCTCGCCGATCACGGTTGTCTCGGGCAGGAACTTCGCGGCGATGCGCACGGCGAGCGCCAGTACGACCTTCTGCATGCGCATGAACAGGAAGATGCAGGCGACCATCACGGCGGTGCCGCCGATGATCGCCGGACGCAGCCCGGCCGCGCCCGCACCCATCAGCAAGGGCGCCATCGCGAGGAGGCTGAACAGGGTATAGACGAGCTGGCTCGCCATTTCGGTGGTAAGGTCGACCACGAACGAGGCGTAGACGCGCGGGGGCGCGACACCGGCGCGGGTCAGCGTGCGCACGCCGATATAGATGCCGCCCAGTTCGGAGAAGGGCAGCAGGTTGGACACCGCATCGCGTACCAGCCGGGCCCAGGCGAAGAGCAGGACAGGCGGCTCCGGCTCGCCCGGCGCTGCCGCGTGCCAGGCGCCGCCGAGCAGCCACGAGGTGACGAGCGACCACGCGCAGATGGCGAGGAAACCCCCGGGGCCCATCCGCTGTGCCGTCTGCACGATGTCCTTGAGGCCGACATCGCCGATCGTCCAGACCGCGATGGCGAGGCCCAGGACAGTGGCAGCAAGAATGCCGACCCGGCTCCAGAACTTCAGCGGCTCGCTCCTGCCTTGGGCGCTTTGAAGAACCGCAGCACGAAACGCATCACGCCGGGCACGAAGCGAGGGCGAATAAGGCGCTGGTCATAAATGGCAAGCCGTCGGTCATTTTCGGCAAGGCAGATCCGCGCCAGCTCGGGGAAGCTCACTTCGACGCCGAGTTCCTTCGAACCGTTGAGCGTGAAGTTGTTGTCCTGCGCGCGGGTGTTATTGCCCATGCCCTTGGCCATGTCGATCCGTTCCCAGATCAGGCAGAACCACACCGCGATCACTTTGGCCTCGAACAAGGGGCGCCGCCACCACGGCATGTTGCGGCGCCACCACGCGACCCAGTTCACGAAGAACAGGATATGCCGCCCTTCCTCGCGCATCACGGGTTCAAACGTGTCGACAAGTTCGGGCGGGAAGAAACCGGAATCCTTGGCGATCTTGAACAGACCGAAGCCGAAGAAGCTGTCGATGCATTCGGAATAGCCGGTGCGCATGAAGGCAAACTCGGGATCGCGCGGGCGCAGGTAGGCGGGTTCCTCCTCGAGCACGATGCCATAGGCCTGCACCATGTCGGCCAGCACCAGCTTGTGCCGCGCTTCCTCGAACGCGTTCATCTCGGTCGCCGCCTTGAGCAGCGGCTGGCGGATCAGTTCGGCAAAAGTCTTCACGTTCATCGACGCGCGGCCTTCTGTCGCCACGGCAATATCCCAGATCGGGAGCGAGGTGATCTTGTCCTGCGTTTCGGCATCGAGCTTGGGCCACTCGATCAGGGCAGGCCGATAGGGATCGTGCGTGTCGAGCAGCATCCGGCTCAGCACCGTCAGGTGCTCGCTGCTGCCGAGCCGGAAGCAGCCCTGCGGCAGCGGTGCCGCGCTGTCATAGTCGCCCCAGGTGCGTGCCATTTTCATGAGCATGTCCTGTCAAAAGTCAGTGAACCGCCCGCAGGTGATGCAATTGCGCGTGATCGCGGCTTTGGCAAGAGGGTCGGTCAGCGCGGCCAGTTCCTCGGCATAAAGGTAAGCCGGCGCGCTCCCGGGATAGGGGCCTTGCGCCGGATGGGCGTAGATTTCAGTCAGGCCCGGTGGCAACCGGTCCAGCAAGGGCCGCAGCTTGGCCGACGTCAGGGCGCCCGACCATGCGAGGCCAAAGACCTGGTCCGGTACCGTCACGCCGGCCTTGCGCAGGCGGCGGCGCAGGGCTTTCGCCCACAGATGCTCGATGCCGGCGCGGCGCGGTGTGCCGTCGATGGCTGCGATCACGGCGGGCGGCTCGATGGGTGCGCGCATCGCGGTCATGCCGTGGCGCTTGCCGGCGCGCAGGATCGCGGAAGCGATGGTAGGATGCAGGTGGAAGTGCTTGTGCGCGTTGACGTGATCGAGCTTCAGGCCTGTCGCTGCGAAGGCTGCGAACTGCGCTTCGATCTCCGCCGCCAGCTGCCGCCGCGCGGAAGGCGAGGCGAAGATGGTGAGCGCAGTGCGGACCATGTCCGTGCGGAACTGGCCGCTCGCGTCTACCAGCGCGGGGATCTGCTCCGGCGGCAGTATCGGGCGGCCTTCGACCAGCACGAGGTGCAGCCCGACGCCCAAGTCAGGCAGCCGCCGCGCGCGCTCGACGGCATCGCCCGCCGCATCGCCTGCCACCATCAGGCTGGCAGCGGTGAGTATCCCCTCACGATGCGCCTGCTCCACCGCCGAATTGACTTCGAGCGAGGCGCCGAAGTCATCCGCCGTGACGATGAGGCTCTTCGGGAGCCGTCCTCGCTTCTGCAATCAGGCAGCTTCCTTGCGGCGGCGCAGGAAGTCGAAGAACTCGACGCCCTCGCGCAGGCGGCGCTTCATCATGTCCCAGTCGCGGATCATCTCGCCAACGATCGCGCCGATCTTGCGCGGGCGGAAGTAGAAGCGCTTGTAGAACTCCTCCACCTTGTCGAAGATCACCTTCGAAGAGAGGTGCGGATAGGAGAGCTGCGCGATCTGGTTGCCACCGTCGGTCAGGAGGTGGTCGCTGCCGTCGAACCAGCCGTTCTCGGTCGCCTGCTTGTAGAGGAACGTGCCCGGATAGGGCGCGGCGAGGCTGACCTGGATCGTGTGCGGGTTGAGCTCGATCGCATAACGGATCGTCTCCTCGATCGTCTCCAGCGTCTCGCCCGGCAGGCCGAGGATGAAGGTGCCGTGGATCGTAAGGCCAAGGCTGTGCGCATCCTTGGTGAACTGGCGCGCGACCTTGGTGAGCAGGCCCTTCTTGATGTTGTGCAGGATCTGCTGGTTGCCGCTTTCATAGCCGACGAGCAGCACACGGCAGCCACCTTCCTTCATGGCTTTCAGCACCTTGTAGGGCACATTGGCCTTGGCGTTGCAGCCCCAGGTGACGGGGAAGCCCGGCTTGCCGAAGCCGAGCTTGGCGAGCTCGCCCGAAAGCTCGACGACGAAATCGTGCGCATCGGCCAGCGTGTCGTCGTCGAAGAAGATTTCCTTCACCTCGGGCATTTCCTTGAGGATGTACTGCACTTCCTCGATCACCTTGGGCACGCTGCGGTGGCGATAGCGGTGGCCCGAGATCGTCTGCGGCCAGAGGCAGAAGGTGCAGCGGCTCTTGCAGCCGCGCCCGGTGTAGAACGAGATATAGGGGTGGCGCTGGTAGCCGCCATAGTACTTGGAAAGATCGAGATCGCGCTTGTAGATGGGCGAGACCATCGGCAGCACGTCCATGTCTTCGATCTGCGCGCGATCCTTGTTGCGCACGAAGCTGCCGTCCGCATCGCGCCAGGTGATGCCGTCTACTTCGCGCAAGGGGCGGCCCTCGGCGATCTCGACGATGGTGAAGTCGTATTCCTCGCGCGCGACGAAATCGATGTGGGGCGAGGCGGCGAGGCTCTTGTCCGGCTCGACCGCGACCTTGGCGCCGACGAATCCGATCATGATCTTCGGGTTGCGCTCCTTGATCAGCGCGGCGGTGCGGATGTCCTGACCAAAGCTCGGCGTCGAGGTGTGGAGGATGACGAGATCGCGCTCGTCGAACTCGTGCGCGATATCTTCCCATGAAAGGTCATGCGCCGGGGCATCGATCAGCTTCGAGCCTTCGACCATCGCGGCGGGCTGGGCGATCCACGTGGGATACCAGAAGGATTTGACCTCGCGCTTCATCTGATAGCGCGCGCCGGCACCACCATCAAAACCGTCGAAAGACGGCGCCTGGAGGAAAAGCGTGCGCATCATGACCTTGTATTCTCCACCGGGCGGATGATCTGCCCTTCGTGTTCCATTCTAAGCCTTGTTCCGCGCCAATCAACAACGCGAACGAAATAGCTTGCCACAAACACGGCGAAACTGAGTCCGTCCCGGACCGGTAGCAGCCAAAAGGGCGCAGTGCTGGTGCCCGCATGGCGGTCCACCACCCGCTTGGTGTACAGGCGCGCAGCGAAGGCGGCCACCATCACGTAAAGGCCGGGCAGGGGGTGAAACAGGCACCCCAGCATGGCCAGCGCCAGCGGGAAGCCGATCACAGACCCCGCATAGCCGCCCGGTTGCAAAGCCCGGATCGTCGCTGCCCAGCGCAGTTCCTGCCGCCAGACGTGCGCGAGGCCGGTTTCCGCCGAGGCATGCGCGAGCAGGACCGGAGGAATGGCAATGCCGAGGCCCTGCGCGCGCACCGCCGCGCCGATGGCGTGGTCGTCCGCCAGCACATCGGCAAAGGCCTCGAACCCGCCGATGGCTTCCAGCGTCGAACGGCGCAGCGCGATGGTCGAACCCATGCACGGCTCGGCAAGGCCCATGACCTTGCCGAAGACGAGGCCGACCAGGAACTGGTAGCTCGGCCCCGCCGCCGCCAGCCGCGACCAGAACCCGGCATCGCCGCGCCCGTGATAGAGGCAAGTCACCGCCCCGATGCCGGGCCGATCGAGCGCGGCGAGCACTTGCGCCAGATAGCTGGGCTCCACCGCCATGTCGCTGTCGCTCAGCACCACGATGTCGTGATCGGCGCGGGCCATCATGTTGATGAGGTTGCCGATCTTGGCGTTCGCGCCGTGGCGGGTCGTATCGATCACGAGGTCGATCCGCGCAGTGGGATGGCGGGCTTGCAATGCGCGCACCGTCTCGGCGGCCGGATCGTCTTCGCGCTGAACCCCGCAGACCATCTGCACCGGCCCTTGGTGCGTCTGGCGGAGAAAGCTTGAGAGATTGGCTTCCAGCTGTGGCTCGGCCCCGTAGAGCGGCTTCAGCAGGGTAACCGCCTCGGAGCGCGCGGCGGCAGGCCGTTCTCTCCGCAGAAACCGCGCAAGAACCCACGTCGCGATCGCCCAATAGAGCGTGCCGATCGCGGCAAGTGCCAGTACGAGCCAGCCGATCAGAGACAGGAGAAGGGCGCCTGCGGTCATCGTGCGACGTCCTAGCCCTGATCGCGGTTCAGGCAAAACATTTGCACAAAACCTGCGATCCGGATGCCAATACCCTTGCCACCGAAGCATGGCCGGTCAATCAAGCGGCCAAGGTGTCAATGAGAAGGGAATACGAGCGCTGATGGACGAATCGCGGGGTCTCGCGCTCGTGACCGGCGTGTCGGGCTTCGTCGGCTCGGCCGTTGCGCGCGAACTGGCAGCGGCCGGCTACCGCGTGCGCGGTCTCGTTCGGGCATCCAGTCCGCGCGGCAATCTCGGCGATTTTCCGGGCGATCTGGTCGAAGGCGATGCGCGCGACGAGGCCAGCGTTGCCCGCGCTCTGCAGGGGGCCCGGTTCCTCTGCCATGTCGCCGCCGACTACCGGTTGTGGGCGCCGGACCCGGAAGAGATCGTGCGCAACAACCTTGCCAGCACCGGAGCGGTGATGCGCGCGGCCTTGCAGGCGGGGGTTGAGCGCGTGGTCTATACGAGCAGCGTCGCCACGCTGAAGCCTTCGGATGAGGGCCCGGTCGACGAGCGCCATGCTGCCAGCCCGGAGCAGGCTGTGGGCGCCTACAAGCGCAGCAAAGTCGTCGCCGAGCGGCTGGTCGAGCAGATGGTGTCGGAGCAAGGGCTGCCCGCCGTCATCGTGCTGCCGTCCACGCCCATCGGACCGCGCGATATCAAGCCTACGCCGACCGGGCGGATCATCGTCGAGGCGGCGAACGGCAAAATGCCCGCATATGTCGATTCGGGGCTCAATCTCGTCCATGTCGACGATGTGGCAGCAGGCCACCGGCTTGCGCTGGAGCAGGGCCGGGTGGGCGAGCGCTATATCCTTGGCGGGCAGGATGTGATGCTGCGCGACATGCTGGTGTGCATTGCCGCCGAGATGGAGCGTCGCCCGCCGCAAGTGCGCCTGCCCATCGCGCCGCTGATGCCGCTGGCGTGGCTGAATGAGGCTTGGGCGCGCGCCACCGGCAAGACCGACCCGTTCCTCACACTCGATTCGCTGCGCATGTCGCGCCACCGGATGTTCTTCCGTTCCGACAAGGCGCAGAGCGAGCTGGGCTACCGCGCGCGGCCATGGGGCGATGCGGTGCGCGATGCGATAGGCTGGTTCCGGCAGGCAGGCACGATCCGATGATCCCCATCGCGCTCGGCACGCTTTCGCTGGCGATCTGGCTTGTCATGCTGCTGGGTCGCGACATGTTCTGGCTGGCGCGCGAGCGGGATACGCGGGGCATGCCGCCGCAGCCGCAGGCGTGGCCGGAAGTCGTGGCGGTGGTCCCCGCGCGTGACGAGGCGGACGTGATCGCGCGCTCGGTCGGCAGCCTGCTCACGCAGGACTATCCGGGCCGCTTCCGCGTCATCCTTGTTGATGACCAGAGCAGCGACGGCACCGCCGATATTGCCCGCGCACTGGGCTCCGATCGGCTCGAGGTGCTGAGCGGTGCACCGCTGTCGCGCGGGTGGACCGGCAAGCTCTGGGCCGTGTCGCAAGGCGTCGCGCGGGCAGGGGAAGCGCCGCGCTACCTCTGGCTGACCGACGCCGATATCGAGCACGCGCCCGATACTTTGCGCATGCTGGTGACGCGCGGCGAAGCCGGTAAACTCTCGCTCGTCTCGCTGATGGCGTTGCTTCACTGCGAGACGCCGCCCGAGCGCATGCTGGTCCCGGCCTTCGTGTTCTTCTTCCAGATGCTCTATCCCTTCGGCGCGGTGAACCGCCCGCAAGGCCTTGGCGCGGCTGCGGGCGGCTGCATGCTGGTGCGGCGCGATTCGCTGGAGAAGGCGGGCGGGATTGCGGCAATCCGGGGCGCGCTGATCGATGATTGCACGCTGGGCGCACTGCTCAAGCGGCAGGGGCCGGTGTGGCTTGGCCTTACCTACCGTTCGCGCAGCATCCGGCCCTATCGCGGTTTCGCGCCGGTGGCGGCGATGATTTCGCGCTCGGCCTACGCGCAGCTGCGCTATTCGCCGGTGCTGCTGGCCGGGACTGTGTTTGGCATGGCGCTCGTCTACCTTGCGCCGCCCGCGCTCGGATTGTTCGGTGAGGGCCCCTCGCGCTGGCTGGGGCTCGGCGCATGGGCCATCATGGCTCTCACCTTCCAGCCCATGCTGCGCTTCTACCGGCGCTCACCGTTGTGGGGTGTCGCGCTGCCCGGCATTGCGGCTTTTTACCTAGGCTGCACCATGCTATCGGCGTGGCAGCACTTGCGCGGACGGGGCGGCATGTGGAAAGGGCGGGCCCAGGCGGCGGCAGGCCAGCAAGCGGCGGAATCGTGATGGACTCGAATACCTTAGCCTCGGGCAAGGGCGACCGCGACGAGAACTTTCCCGTCGCCAGCTTCCTCGTCAAAGCCGAGCATCGCGGCCTCATCAAGGCGTTCTATACGTTCGCGCGCGCCTCCGACGATATTGCCGATCATCCCACCGCGACGCCCGAGCAGAAGCTCGCGCTGCTGGGCGCGATGCGCGCCGGTCTGGACGGTGAAGGGGCGCCGGAAGCGAAGGCCTTGCGCGCGGCGATGGCCGAGCGAGGGATCGATCCGGTCCACGCGCACGACCTGCTCGAAGCCTTCACGCGCGACGTGACGGTGACTCGCTACCAGACCTGGGACGACCTTATCGACTACTGCCGCGTCTCGGCCATGCCGGTCGGTCGCTACGTGCTCGACGTGCACCGCGAGAGCCGGGACACCTGGCATGGAAACGATGCGCTTTGCGCGGCTTTGCAGGTAATCAACCACCTGCAAGATTGCGCCAAGGACTACCGGCAGCTCGACCGGGTCTACATTCCTCTCGAAACAGGGATCGACGTGGAAGAACTCGGTGCTGACAAGGCGAGCGCAAAGCTGCGCGGGATCATTGCTGATCTGGCCCGGCGGACGCGGGGTCTGCTGGCCCAATCCGCGCCGTTTTCGCGGATGATCCGCGATCGCCGCCTCTCGGCGGAAGTCGCGGTGATCCAGCGGCTTGCGGAAAGTCTTTGCGACCGTCTCGAACGCCGTGACCCGCTCAGTGAGCGCGTCCACCACAGCAAGGCCGAAGCGCTGTGGCTGGCGACCGGCGCGGCGCTGCCGGTGCTGCTGAGGCGCGCGGCATGAGCGCGCCGGACGGCCAGACGCAGGCAAGCCGCAGCTCGTTCTATGCCGGCATGCGCGTGCTGCCCAAAGATGAGCGGCTGGCGATGTACGCGGTCTACGATTTCTGCCGTATCGTCGACGACATTGCCGACGACCAGCAGGGGGATCGCGCGGTGCGCGCGGCCGAGCTGGATGCATGGCGGGCGGATATCGACGCGCTTTACGCCGGGCGCGCTCCCGGGCGTGCGGCGTTTCTGGCAACCGCTGTCCACCGCTTCGCCCTGGAGAAGGCGGACTTCATCGCCGTGATCGACGGCATGGCGATCGACGTCGAGCGTGATGTGCGCTGGCCGACCGAAGCCGAACTCGACATCTATTGCGACCACGTTGCCTCGGCGGTGGGGCGGCTTTCGGTCAAGATTTTCGGGATGGACGAAGAGCCGGGCCTTGCGCTGGCGCATCACCTTGGCCGCGCGCTCCAATACACCAACATCCTGCGGGATATCGACGAGGATGCCGCCATCGGCCGCGTTTACATGCCTTTGGAAGCACTGCGCCATGCCGGTATCGAGCCGACCACGCCCGAGGCCATCGCCACCGATCCGCGCATGGATGCCGCCGCCCGGCGCGTCGCGGCCCGCGCGCAGCAGCACTACAAGGAAGCGGCAGCCATCCTCGCGGCCAAGCCCAAGGGCCACCTGATCGCCCCGCGGCTGATGGAAATCGCCTACTCCCGCCTGCTCCGGACCATGGAGCAGATCGGCTGGGCGCCGCCGCGCGCGCGGGTGAGCACGAACAAGCTGGGGCTGCTGCTCACGGTCTTCTGGCTGCTGGCGACCCGCTGACCATGGGTGCTGACCATGGGTAGGGCGATTGTTGTGGGCGCGGGCCTTGCCGGACTGTCGGCTGCCGTGCGGCTGGTCGAGGCGGGCTTTGCGGTCGAGATCGCCGAAGCGGCGGCGCAGGCAGGCGGGCGGTGCCGGTCGTACCACGATGCCCAGCTTGGCCTTACCATCGACAATGGCAACCACCTCGTGCTGGCAGGCAATCACGCGGTCGAGCGGTTCCGCCGGACGGTGGGGGCCGACACGCCGCTGGCGGGGCCTGACCATGCCGATTTCGCCTTCGCCGATCTTGCTACGGGTGCGCACTGGACCATTGGCATCAACGATGGTCCGCTGCCGTGGTGGGTGCTCTCCACCACCCGCCGCGTGCCGGGCAGCCGGCTTTCCGATTACCTCCCGCTCGCGAAACTGCTGGCGAAGGTGCCCGGTCAGACCGTCGGCCAGCGCATCAGCGCAAAGGGTCCGGTGTGGGACAGGCTGCTCGAGCCGGTGCTGCTCGCCGTGCTCAACACGCCGCCAGCGCAAGGCTCAGCTGCGCTGACAGCGGCGGTTCTGCGGGAAACGCTGCTGAAGGGCGGCAAGGCCAGCCTGCCACGCATTGCCGAGCCGACGCTGGCCGCCGCTTTCGTCGATCCGGCGGCGGCTTGGCTGGCGCAGCGCGGCGCGCCCGTTGTAATCGGCAAGCGGCTGCGTGGGCTCGAGACCGAGGGTGACCGCGTCAAGGTGCTGGACTGGGGCGATAGCAGGCAGGTCGTGACGGACGAGACCATCGTGCTCGCGGTCCCGGCATGGATCGCAGGGGGCCTGCTGCCCGGGATCAGCGCGCCCGACGTGCACAATTCCATTGTCAACGCGCACTTCGCGATAGCCCCGCCTTTAGGAGCGCCGCCGATGCTGGCGCTGCTGGGGGCCAAGGCGCAGTGGCTGTTCGCGTTCCCGGACCGCATTTCGGTGACCGTGTCCGCCGCCGAGGACATCGTCGGGCTCGACCGGGAGGAACTGGCGCGTACGTTCTGGGACGAAATCCAGCGCGCCTATGGCTTCTCCGCGAGCATGCCGGCATGGCAGGTCGTGAAGGAAAAACGCGCCACCTTTGCCGCCACGCCCGATCAGGACGCCAAGCGCCCTCCTGCGCGTACCCGCTGGCGGAACCTGCTGCTGGCAGGCGACTGGACGCAGACGGGCCTACCCGCCACCATCGAAGGCGCGCTGCGTTCGGGCGAGACGGCAGCGGGCTTGGCGATTGCGGCAAAGCGAGGCTAGAAGGCGCGGCATGCTGGATACACTCGAAGCCCCGACCCGCCTTGATCTCGGAACCGTCGATGCCGCAGTCGACCGTGCCGCCTCTGCGCTGACCAAGGCGCAGCGCCCGGACGGCCACTGGGTGTTCGAACTCGAGGCCGATTGCACGATCCCTGCCGAATATGTGCTGCTGCGCCATTACCTTGGCGAGCCGGACGATCTTGAACTCGAAGCCAAGATCGGCCGCTATCTCCGCCGGATCCAGTCCGCCAAGCATGACGGGTGGAGCCTGTTCCACGACGGCGCCTTCGATGTCAGCGCCAGCGTGAAGGCCTATTTTGCGCTCAAGATGATCGGCGATCCCGTCGATGCGCCGCACATGGTCCGTGCGCGGGAAGCCATCCTCAAGGCGGGCGGGGCCGAGGCGGTCAACGTGTTCACCCGCATCCAGCTGGCGCTGTTCGCGGCCGGGCCGTGGTCCGAAGTGCCGACGATGCCGCCCGAGCTGATCCTGCTGCCGCGCTGGTTCCCGATCCACCTCTCGCGCATGTCGTACTGGGCGCGAACGGTCGTCGTGCCGCTGCTGGTGCTGTGCGCGCTGAGACCCTGTGCGCGCAACCCGCGCGGGATCAAGGTGGACGAGCTCTACAGCGGGCAGAAGCCTCGCCGCCTGTCGCAGGCGGAGGACCCCAAGTGGCTCTGGACCACCGGCTTCAATGCGCTTGATCGCGTGCTCAAGGCGGGCGATGGCCTGTGGCCCAAGGGCCTGCGCAAGAAGGCGATCGATACCTGCGTGAGCTGGGTCGTCGAGCGTCTGAACGGCGAAGACGGCCTCGGCGCTATCTATCCGGCGATGGCGAACAGCGTGATGATGTTCGATCTGCTCGGCTATCCGGAAGACCATCCGCACCGCGCGATTGCACGCAAGTCGGTCGAGAACCTGCTCGTGATCCATGAGGACGAGGCTTATTGCCAGCCCTGCGTCTCGCCGGTGTGGGATACCGCGCTCGCCTCGCACGCGATGATGGAAGCGGGCGGCGAGGCCAATGTCGCGCGCGCGCAGGCAGGGCTCGACTGGCTGAAGCCGCTGCAGGTGCTCGATGTCGAGGGCGACTGGGTCGACCAGCGCCCCGGCGTTCGCCCCGGCGGCTGGGCCTTCCAGTACAACAACGCGCACTACCCCGATCTCGATGATACCGCCGTCGTCGTCATGGCGATGGACCGTGCGAAAGTCGCGGACCGCATGCCGATCGAGCGCGGCCTTGAATGGACCGTCGGGCTGCAGTCCAAGAACGGCGGCTGGGGCGCCTTCGATGCCGACAACACGGCGGACTACCTCAACAACCTGCCCTTCGCCGATCACGGCGCGCTGCTCGATCCGCCGACCGCGGACGTCTCTGCGCGCTGCGTCTCGATGCTGGCGCAGCTCGGCGAACCGCTCGACAGCCCGCGCATGGCGGCGGCCATCGACTATCTGCGGCGCGAGCAGGAACCGGAAGGCAGTTGGTTTGGCCGCTGGGGCGTGAACTACATCTACGGCACCTGGTCGGTGCTTTGCGCGCTGAATGCCGCGGGCCTGCCGCCGGAAGATCCGACCGTGGCCAAGGCGGTGGCATGGCTGAAGTCGATCCAGAACCCGGATGGCGGCTGGGGTGAGGACTGCGACAGCTATGCGCTGGATCGCAAGGGCCACACGCCTGCGCCTTCAACCGCCTCGCAGACCGCATGGGCCCTGCTCGGCCTGATGGCAGCGGGTGAGGCGGATGCGCCCGAAGTCGAGCGCGGGGTGGCCTGGCTCGCGGCGAACCAGGGAGCGGACGGGCTGTGGGGGCAGGAGCACTACACCGGCGGCGGCTTCCCGCGCGTGTTCTATCTGCGCTATCACGGCTATCCGAAATACTTCCCGCTCTGGGCGATGGCGCGCTACCGCAATCTCAAGCGCTCGAACGACCGCCGCGTTTCGGTCGGGATGTGAAATACTTAATCGGGACCCCGGCGGCGGAACCTTGGGTGCTCGTCTGCGGTATGAAGGCCGAAGCGAGGCTGTTCGCCAATCCGGGATCGTGTCGGGAGGTGATCGTCGGAGGCGGCGATTCCCGAGCGTTGGAACGGCGATTGTCGGTGGCTCCCGCTTGGCCCATCCTCTCGATCGGGATCGCAGGTGCGCTCGATCCAGCTCTGGCCGTTGGCGACGTGGCCATCGACGGCGAGCCTGAGTTGCTCCAACGGCTACAGGCGGCTTGGCCCGACGCAAAAGCTGGCGTCATCCACGGCCAAGACTCCATCGCCGCCACGGCGGAGGGCAAGGCTGCGTTGCGACGAGCGACCGGCGCCTTGACCATCGACATGGAAAGTCATGTCGCTCGCGCGGCTGCCGAGCGTCAGGGCGTATCCTTCGCGGCGGTCCGCGTCATTTCGGACACGGCCAATGACACACTCCCCCCCGCAGCCCTCGTCGGCATGAAGCCCGATGGCGGCATGGCGCTGGGCGCGGTGCTCGGCTCTCTGGCGCGTGAGCCTCGACAACTTCCCGCGCTGATCCGCACCGGGATCAACGCGGGCAAGGCGATGCGCGTGCTAGCCCGCGTTCACCACGCGCTTGAGCGCAGCGGGGTTTTCCGCCTTGATCTTCGCTAGTTCGCGCTCGAGGTGTGACGAATAGACGTCCTCGGCGGGGCGCGCCTTGGAGAGATCCACGTCCGGTGCCATCGGGCCTTCGGTGCGCACGCCCTTGCGGCCGATCTGGAACATCTTGAGCGGATTGCGGATCGCGTCCGTCGCGGCGGTGCCTTCGAAGCCGCAGTGCGTCATGCAGTTCGAGCACTTCTCGTACTTGCCGACGCCGAACTGTTCCCAGTCGGTGCCTTCCATCAGCTCCTTGAAGGTCGAGACATAGCCTTCGCCGATCAGGTAGCAGGGCTTCTGCCAGCCGAACACGGTGCGCAGCGGCATCGACCACGGCGTGCATTCGTAGGTCTGGTTGCCGGCGAGGAAATCGAGGAACAGCGGCGAATTGGTGAAAGTCCAGGCCTTGCCGCCCTTGCCGCGCTTGAACACGTCGCGGAAGAACTGCTTGGTGCGCTCGCGGTTCAGGAAGTGCTCCTGGTCCGCCGCACGCTCATAGGCATAACCGGGCGAGATGGTGATCTCGACGCCGCGCTTTTCCATCTCGTCGAAGAACTTCGCGAGGCGTTCCGGATCGGCGCCGTCGAACACGGTGCAATTGACCTGCACGCGGAAGCCCTTGGACTTGGCGAGCTCGATCGCCTCGAGCGCCACTTCGTAGGTGCCTTCCTGATCGACCGCGTGGTCGTGCATCTGCTTGTCACCATCGAGGTGGATCGACCAGGTGAAGAAGGGCGAGGGCTTGTAGTCGTCTATCTTCTTCTTCAGCAGCAGCGCGTTGGTGCACAGGATCACCAGCTTCTTGCGCTCGATATAGCCTTTGACGATACGCGGCATGTCGCGGTGGAGCAGCGGCTCGCCGCCCGCGATGGAAACGGCAGGCGCGCCGCATTCCTCGATCGCTTCCATGCACTGCTCGAAGCTCAGGCGCTGGTTGAGGATCGCGTCGGGGTAGTCGATCTTGCCGCAGCCCGGGCAGGCCAGATTGCAGCGCAGCAGGGGCTCCAGCATCAGCACCAGCGGATACTTGCCGCCCTTGATATGCTGCGTGAGGGTATAGGCGCCGATACGGGCAAGCTGGGAAAGCGGAAGAGTCATCGGGTATCCTATTCGGCTGCCACGCGCAGGGTGCGAGCATTGGCAGCAGGGGCAGGCCGGCGCAAGATGGCCGGAAGGCTGAATTCGATGTTCTCGTTGACCCCGTCCAATTGCGTGATCGAGACCTGTCGCAAGGTGTGCAGGCGCCGGATCACGCTATCGACAAGGGCATCCGGGGCGGAGGCGCCGGCGGTAATGCCGACCGAGTCGACACCGCCCAGCCAAGCGGGATCGACATCGTCCCCGCTGTCGACGAGATAGCTGCGAATGCCCATCTCGGCGCCGATTTCGCGCAGCCGGCTGGAATTCGAGCTGTTGCGCGAGCCGACGACGATCAGCATGTCGCTGACTTCGGCGAGCTTGCGCACGGCAGTCTGGCGGTTCTGCGTGGCATAGCAGATGTCATCGATATCGGGCCCCACGACATCGCTGAAGCGGGCATGCAGCGCGGCGATCACACCGCGCGTATCGTCCACGCTCAGCGTTGTCTGGGTGATGTAGGCCAGCGGCGTCGCCGGATCGAGCGGCAGGGCCGCGACGTCGTCAGGGGTCGAAACCAGCAGGACCGGCGCATCGATCTGGCCGATGGTGCCGACCACTTCGGCGTGGCCTGCGTGACCGATCAGCACGATCCGGCGACCGGTCTTGGCATAGCGGCGGCCCTGGATATGGACTTTGGTGACCAGCGGGCAAGTCGCATCGATCACCGGAAGCTGCCGCCGCTCTGCCTCATCCTCGACCGAGCGGGCGACGCCATGCGCGCTGAGCACGGTGGTGGCCCCATCCGGCACATCGGACAGCTCGTCGACAAACACCGCACCCTTGTCGCGCAGTTGATCGACCACGAAGCGGTTATGCACGATTTCATGGCGCACGTAGACAGGAGCGCCGAAGCGATCGATCGCCCGCTCGACAATATCGATCGCGCGCGTCACCCCGGCGCAGAAACCGCGCGGATTGGCAAGAATGACACGAAGCGGCTGCAGCGAACCCGGACGTGAAACTTCCTGCAATGCCTCATACTCCTTGCAGCACCGGGTCAACTCTTCGCTCTATAAGCGGTTGTTCATGCTACGGGAAGTGCAGTTGACCGGCTTGGACCATTCGATGGCGGCGGCCCCTGCTGCAAGTGCGAGCCGAGTCCGCCGTTCATTCCCCGTTCGGTTCGCAGCCGCTAGTCGTTACAAACCCCGATCACGTCCGCCCCGGACTGTTTTGTTCCGCGCGGACTAGCAGGCTGGAGCTGAAAAGTGCAATCTCGACTTGTCAGAATGCTGCCGAACACGCTTTACGCTTGGCAGCATCGAGGGCGGGACGGGGCAGTTTGCAGCACAGTGTCATTCCCGGTCGCTCTTACCAGAACAAGGCTTGATATGCTACGTACCCTTCTTGCGATTGCCTGCCTCACGCCCCTTGCGGCGGCTGCGCTGCCTGCGGCTGCACTGGCGCAGGCGGCCGATCCGGCGCTCTCCACGGTCGAGGAACTGGATGCCGGGCTGCTGCGCACCATGCGCACCGGCGGCACCCCGCAGGCCCGCAGCAAGGTCATCGCGCCGGTGCTGGAGCGGACTTTCGACCTTGGCTTGATGACGCGGCTTGCCGTTGGGCCGGAATGGGTGAAGCAATCGCCCGCAGACCAGCAGGCGCTTGTCGATGCATTCAAGCGCATGACCATCGCGCAATACGCCCGAAATTTCGACAGCTTCGGCGGCGAGAGCTTCGAGGTCTCGCCCCGGGTGGAAACGCGCGGCGGTGACAAGGTCGTGCGCACCACTCTGAAGATTCCCAAGGACGCGCCGGTCGCGATCGCCTATCGCCTGCGCCAGAGCGGGGGGAGCTGGAAGATCATCGACGTGTTCTACAAGAACGCCATCAGCCAGATTGCCACGCGCCGGTCGGACTTCGGCACCGTGCTCCAGAAGGGCGGCGCCAAGGCGCTGGTCGCGCGGATGAATGCCATCGCGGCGAAGGGCGATTAATTGCTGATCATTCCGGCACTGCTGGCCAGCGCTCCGGTCGCGCTGCCGCCTGAGGACCGCGCGCCGGTGGAAGCATCGGCGGCGGCGGCGGTGCTGCAGGAGACGCCCGCAGCCGAAGCAAAGCGCGAAACCGACCCGCCGGCACCCGCAGCGGGAAAACGCCGTCGCCATGCGCCCGGCGATTCGCTCGAAGGCTTCAACCGCGCGATGTTCGGCACCTGGCAGGTGCTCGACAAGGCCATCTACCGGCCGGCGGCGATGGGCTACAAGCATGTCGTGCCCAAGCCGCTGCGGACCGGTATCCGCCATGTTCTGAGCAACCTTACCGAACCGCTGGTGTTCCTGAACTTCCTCCTGCAGGGCAAGCCGCGCAGCGCTTCGCGCACGCTCGCGCGGTTCGTGCTCAACTCCACTGTCGGCGTCGGCGGCCTGATCGACGTCGCGAAGGACAAGTCGATCAATCTGCCGCATCGGAACAACGGGTTCGGCACGACTCTGGCGCTCTACGGAGTGGGTCCGGGGCCCTACATCTTCCTGCCCTTCCTGGGCCCGAGCACTTTGCGCGACCTCGTTGGAAGCTCGTCGGAAGGGCTTGTCCTGCCGCTGGCGGTGGGAAAGCCGTTCGACACGATCGAGTACCAGCTATCGACCGCCGTCGTCGGCGGGCTCGATCTGAGGGCCGAGTCCGATGCCGGGCTGCGCGCATTGCTGTCCGGCGCGGTCGATCCCTATGCCACCTTGCGCTCGACATGGCTGCAGGACCGGGCGGCAGAGATCGAGGCGATTCGCCACGGCGACAAGGGTCCCGAGGCTTCGCAAGGTGAAACCGAGCTCGATGACCCGCTGGCGGACCCGGCCAATACCGGTGAGGCGAAGCAGCCCGTCCCCGAACTCAGCGATCCGCTCGAAGACCCCGCCGTCACGCCCTAGGCGCGCTTGCTCCGCGCCTCGGGCGAGGGGCCGAGCAGCGCCGGTTCGAAGATCAGCGCACAGATCAGCGTCCAGATCAGCGAGATCATCAGGATCTTGCCCATGCTCGCGGTGCCCGGATGGGTCGAAAGCCAGAGGCTGCCGAATGCCGTGCCGGTCGCAAAGGCGCTGAACATCACTGCCCGCGCGAGGCTCGATTGCAGCAGGTTCTGCGCGCCCACGCTCCACGCCATCACGAAGTAGATGTGGAACGCGACACCCACCCCGAACAGCAGCGGGAAGGCGATGATGTTGGCGAAATTGATCGGCTGGCCGATGACCAGGCAGCTGCCCAGCGTGAGAAAGATCGAGAGGATCACCGGCGCCAGCGTAAAGGCGACTTCGCGCACCGAACGCAGGACGAGGAACAGCAGTCCGCTCACCAGCACGAAGGCGATGATCCCGGCCTCGACAAAGGCGAACGCGACCGTCGAGGCGGCGGCCTGCGTCGCCACCGGCAGGCCGGAGATCGACGGCGTGACCTTGGCCACGGCATCGCGGAAGCGGCGCAGCACGCGGTTGTCGTGCGCGTCGCCGCTGGGGAAGACCTGCAGGCGCGAAAGGCCGCTGGGCGTCTCCCAATCCTGCGCGAAGTCGGCGGGCAGGCTCTCGCGGGTGATCGGTTCCGCCTGCAAGGCGGAGCGCATCTGGTTCAACATCACGCCGAGCGGCGCGGTCAGCATGCGATCAACCGCGCTGCGCTGCTCCGGCGTGGCCTTGGCGAGCCGGTCCAGCGCGGTGTCCAGCTTGCGCGCGGCGGTGCCATCCGGGCCGGGGTGCGCGGACAGTACGGCGGCGAGCTTGGCGCGGGTGCCTTCAGTTGCGGCGATCATGTCCGCATCGGTCGGCGCGGGTAGCACATCGAAGGGATTGAGCGTCACATCGAGCAGGAGCGAGGCGTCCTGCAGCACAGCGAGCTTGGCATCCTGATCGTCCGGAATGAACGTGCCGAGCGCAACGACGTGCGAGACTTCAGGCAGGCGCTCCAGCTTCGCCTTCAGCGCCTGCGCTTCAGCAGGCGTTTTCGCCAGCACGTCGATGGTGTTGGGCGTGCGGTCAGGGTCCTGCGTCAGGTCGCTCAGGGTGCGCATGGCGGGCGCATTTGGGTCGCGCAGATGGAGCGGGTTGAAGTCGAACTGCACCCACGGCAGCGCGGCGATGCTGAGGCCCATGGCGAGCGCGAACGACCACAGCACCCAGCGCCGCTTGCGCTCGAGCAGGCGGTCAACCGGGGCGAGCCAGGGGAAGCCCACTTCATGCCGGGGCGCGGAGGGGCCGAGCACAACGATCAGCGCCGGCAGCAGGGTCAGGCTGGCAAACAGCGCGATGATCATGCCGAGCCCGGCAATCACGCCAAGCTCGGTAATGCCGATATAGGCCGTCGGCAGGAACGCACCGAAGCCGACGAAGATCGCGCCTGCCGCGAGGGAAAGCGGCGCTCCGAGTTCGCTTGCCGCTTTCTTGAGCGCTTCCGCCGCGTCCGCACTATCAGGCCGTTCGGCGTTGAAGCGCACGCAGATCTGGATGCCAAAATCGACACCAAGGCCGACGAACAGCGGGATAAAGGCCACCGAAATGAGGTTGAAGCGACCCACCGCGAGCAGCCCGACGGCAGCGGTGACAATCAGCCCGGCGATGATCGCAACCATGATCGCGGCAACCAGCTTCACCGAACGGGTCGCCAGCCACAAGGTCAGCAGCATCGCGCCGAGCATGACCATTGCCACCGCGCCGATGTTTTCCTGAAGCGTGGCGAATTCCTCATCAGCCAGTGGCACTTCGCCTGTCAGGCGGACGCGGACGCCATGCGCCTCATCCAGCTTGAGCTCTCGTGCCGCGCGCATCACGCCGTCCGCCGCGTTCTCGCCCGCCATCAGCGCGGCGTGGTCGAGGACGGGCTGGACAAGGATCAGGCGCCGCTTGGGCACGGCCAGCCCACCACTGCCCCCACCACTGCCGTTGTCGAACAGCTCCTGCCACGAGAAGGCCGGGTTCTTCCCTGCAAGCGAACCGTCGATGGCCGTGGCCAGCGCATTCAGCGGCTTGTCGATCCGGCCCAGCGTCACTTCGCCGCGGTTCACCCCATCGAGCATGGTCGACAGTGAACCGGCCACCCCGCGCAGCGAAGGATCGGCGGCAAGCGGTCCAAGCAGCGGCTGCGCGTCGACCATCGTCCTGGTCGCGCTGCGCACATCCTCGACCGAGCCGAACAGCAGGCCCTCGCGCGCAAGGAAATCGCCGCCGTCCGGGCGCGTCACGCGGCGGAAGGTCTTGCTATCGGCCGCAAGAGCGGCGGAGAGCCGGGCAGCGCCGTCCTCTGCGAGTTCCGGCGTCTTGCCGTCGATCAGCACCAGCATCACGTCGCGCAGCTGCGGGAAGGCCTCTTCCATCCGCCGCTCCTCGACGCGCCAGGCGACATCGGGGGAGATCAGCTGTGAGGTGTCCGTGGTGATCGCCATGCGCTGCATCGCGGTGAGCAGCGCGGCGATGGTGACCAAAAGCGCGAGGGCAAGCGTCAGCCAAGGCCGCCTGAGGCTGACCGTGACCAGCGAGGCTGGCACCGTCTTGAGCAGGGAATGCGCGCTGCTCACTTGGCGGCTGGCGGTCCGCTGGGGCCGAGGAAGTAGCGCAGCTTGAAGCCGATCGACGCGTTCTGGCCGCCATGGCTGAACACCGCGCTCTTCCAGCTGGGCGGGCCGAACGAGATGCGCGCGTCGTTGGAAAAGCCAACGCCTTCCTTGGGAATGCCGAACAGCGCGCGGTCTACCTTGCTGTTGCTGTTCTCATCATGGAACGCCTGCGCGGCATATTGGCCCGGCGGCAGATCGCGCACGATCACTTGTGTCGTGCCGAGCCGGGCCGGAGCCTCGCCCGCCCACTGGCAATCGTCCTTCAGGAACTTGTCCTGCGTGCAGATGTCGACGTGGATGCGCCCCTTGGCGTTGCGGACGTTGCCGACATTGATCGTCAGCATATGCCCGGGCGCCTGCGCAAACACGGCCGCCGAGGCAGTGCATCCGATCACAAGGGCAAGGATCCAGCGCTTTCCCATCAGGCCCTTGCTTCCTGCACGCCTGCGCTGTTGTGGCGCAGGGCCTTGAGGACGG